>NZ_JAVETM010000091.1:0-5497 GCF_034006065.1 Desulfobotulus sp.
AAAATACCTCGGCACCGCCACAGCCGCCAGAATCCCCAACAGCACCAGCACGGCAATGATTTCAATCAGGGTAAAGCCTTCCTGATTCCGCATCAAAGATTTCCTCTGTTCCATGGTGTCTCTCCTATAAGTGGTGTTTTTTTAATCCTTCACCGAAAAAGCTTCCGGCTCTCTTCACATCTGCCCGGAATTCAAAAGCACAAACCGTGCCACCACTTCTCCCTTCCTCCCAGCTCTTTTTGTCTTTTCCCGCATCCTTTTCCCTCCAGATTATGCAGCTCCATCTACAAATTTTGGAGATCCCCGTAAAATATGCCCCTTTTTAAACCCTCTCCACCTCAAAGCCCGCAATGTTGCGATCCTCCTTTGAGAATTCCACCCCAATGAGAAAGGTGGTCTGATACAGAGCCGCATATTTTTCGTGGTATCTTTTTTCCTTCAGCTGCTCCATGGCCCGGCCTTCCCCGGCCCTGTCCTGCACCTTGAATTCAAAAATATAACAGGTGGTGTCAAAAAAGAGGCTTAAGTCCATGCGGCCATGATTGCTGGCATCTTCGGCCCGGACATCAAAGCCGCAGGCCGCAAAATAGCAGTAGAAGATGCTGGCGTAGTAGCCCTCATACCCGGAAAGCTGGTTTTTTCTGTACCAGTCATGGGGAATGGAGGCAAAAAAGCGGTGAAAGATGGCTTTCAGGTCTTCAGGCCGTTTTTCTGTGATGGCCTTGACAAGGGCGTTTTCCGTTGCGTTTTTCACCACAACGTCCTGCACCAGTTCGTTTAAAATCCAGCGGTTAAGGCTGCTTTTTACTTCCATGTTGGGATAGATCAGATGGTAGGTGCGGCGTTCCAGCATATCCGTTTCCACCTTCTCGATGGTCAGGTAGCCCGTCTGGAAGAGAAGGGCTTCCACAAGGATGCGATCCACATCAAAGCTGTCGATGATTTCTTCCCCAAGGGCAAGGTTTTCCAGTTTGGCGATGGGGTAGTGATTCTGCATGAGAAGCGTGATGAGAAAGCGGGGGGTGCCCGTTTCAAACCAGAAGGGCCGGTAGATTTTTTTGTCAAAATACAGAAGAATATCAAAGGGGTTGTACACCTTTTCCCCCAGCCAGGCGTAGCCGTTGTACCAGTGCCTGATTTTGGCGGTATCCTCTCCCTCAAGTCTCTCTGCAAACACCCTGTGCAGCTCATCCTCCGTATAACCGCAGAGACCTGAAAAACGGGCATCCAGGGTGATGTCATTCAAGTGATTTAAGCCGCTGAAAAGGGAAACTTTGGAGAATTTGCTGACCCCTGTGATGAAGACAAATTTTAAATGGGCATCCGCATCCTTGAGGACAGAGTAGAGGTTTTTCAGCCTTTCACGCATGGCGACAGCAAGCTCCGGGTTGGCAATATTGTCCAGAATGGGCTTGTCGTATTCGTCGATGAGCACCACCATCTTTTTTCCAGTTTTTCTGGATATTTTGACAATGGCTTCCATGAAGCGGTCATTGGCTCCGGATTTTTCATAGACAATGCCATGGGTGTTGCGGATGTCCATGAGGATGGATTCTATTTTCAGGGTAAATTCCTCAAGGCTCAGAACACCGCTGCCAAAGCTGATGTGGATCACGGGGTGGGGATCTTCCCAGTCCCAGTTTTCTTCCAGATAAAGGCCCCTGAAGCAGGCTTTATTGCAGAGAAAGGCCTGACGCAGGGTATCTGTGAAAAGGCTTTTGCCAAAGCGCCTCGGCCTTGAAAGAAAATAGGCCGCAGCACCTGAGTCAAGGAGTTTTTTGACAAAGGGTGTTTTGTCAACATAATAATATTCTTCGGGATTTTCCCGGATTTTTTCAAAGCTCTGAATGCCGATGGGCAGTTTTTTCATGGGGAATACTCCTTGTCTTTTCAGGAAGGCTCAGACCCTTTCTGGATCTCGTATTTTTTCACCCGGTGCCACATGCTTCTCTGGTTGATGCCAAGCCTCTCCGCAGCCCTGGCCTGCACCCCGCCGCTTTCCTCCAGGGCTTCCATGAGGAGCCGTTTTTCCACAGAGCGGAGAAAGGCGTCCAGATCAAAGGCCCTGGCCTGGGCCAGCGCACCGGCCTGGGCGAGAACGGACTCCAGGGAATCGGCTTTTCCGGGTGAGAGGAGTCCTGCGGCTTCCAGGTGCTGCGTCAGAATTTCGTCGCCCTCGGAAAAAACCGCAGCCCTTTCCAGCACATTGAGAAGCTCCCGCACATTGCCCGGCCAGTCCTGGGCCATGAGCCTTGCCATGGCCTGGGAAGAGACGGGGGTCTGGGTGGTTTCGGCAAAATTCTGACAGAAAAAGGGGATGTCTTCCCGCCTTTCCCGCAGGGGGGGCAGGGTGAGGCGGAAGACATTGAGACGGTAAAAGAGATCTTCCCGGAAACGGCCTTCGCCCACGGCTTTTTCGAGATCCTGGTGGGTTGCGGCCACGATGCGTACATCCACGGCAAGGTCTTTGTCTCCGCCCACTCGCTGGATGCATTTTTCCTGCAAAACCCGCAGAAGCTTGCCCTGGAGGGAAAGGGGCATATCTCCGATTTCATCGAGAAAAAGGGTGCCGCCTGCGGCCAGCTCGAATTTTCCCTTGCGCATGCGGTCGGCTCCGGTGAAAGCGCCCTTTTCATGGCCAAACAGCTCGGATTCCAGCAGTCCGTCCGGAATGGCCACGCAGTTGATGCGGATGAGGGGGCCATGGCTGCGTCGGCTTTTTTTGTGCAGGGCTTCGGCGATTCTTTCCTTTCCTGTGCCGGATTCTCCGGTGATGAGTACGGTGGTGTCCGTGGCGGCCACCTTGCGCAGGGCCTCCAGCACCTCCCGCATGGCCCGGCTTTCCCCCACAATGTCGGGAAAGAGGGCGCGGGCATCCATGCGGCTTAAGGCGGATCCCACCTGCCTGAAAACCCGCTGGTAGCGCTGGATCTCATCTTCTTTCAGAGGGGAGGGCTCCTGGGTCTGGATGATGGATGCCGCACTCCGGGCAAAGCTTTCCATGGGCTTCAGAATGAAGCGAAGCACCAGAAATCCTGTCAATCCACCGATGAAAGTCATCAACAGTGAAGGAAAAAAAAGGGCGGGCAGCCCCAGCCACTGCCCCTGACCGCCGGTTTTTAAGGCGGTGTGAAAGCCCGCAAGGACGGAGAGCAGGGAAAGGCCTGCAATGATGAAGGGCACAAGAATGCGAAGACCAATGTGGATGGAAGGCATGGGAACTCCGTTGGGGAAAAATCAAAGGCCTTAAGGCGCAAACCCGGCCATCATGCCACAGAAAGCGCTTTTTTTTCAATGCTCTCCTTTTTTTAAGCAAAAGCCTCTGCCCGGAGCTGCGGGAAAGGGAATGGGCCAGGGGTTTTGGATTGACATATCAGATGCCCCCTTATTATAAGGAGGTGGCATTGGAGAATATAAAGGCAATGGCATCTTTATTGCTTTTCAGAATTCAGATGTCGCCTGCCCGCCTGGGATGCCTTCCCGACTGTCGGATCTTGCGGACAGTCCTTTTTGCAGGATTTTTACTTTATTCTTTCTGATGGAGTTTTTGTGTCTGCATCCCACAGCCTCTCGGCAACGGAAAAACTTCTTGAACGCATCCGATCTGAGGCCGGAGTCCCTTCCTCTCCCCCCGTGACCCAGCCCGGTGTATCCTTTTTTCCGGGAAAGGGTGCAAGAACCCTTGGAATCAGCTTTTCCCCGGACGCCATTTTTATGGTGGAGTCCTTAAGAACCCGCAAAGGATGGCGTTTGACCCGCCATGCCCGTTTTCCCCTGACCACAGCGCCGAATCCTTCAAGTCCTTCCTTTGCCGAAGCCCTGAGACGGGCGCTCATGGCCTTTATCGGTAAGGGCCGGAATGTGGATATCTGGCTTCTCATGGGAGCCGCGGATGTGGAAATCCGGCTTTTAAGCCTGGCACCCGCACCGGAAAAGGAGCTGCCCCAGGCCGTGTTCTGGGCCTTGAAAAAGGAAATGGGCCAGGATCTGCCCAAGGACATGGTGTATGATTTTTCCGTTGTGGGAAGGCGCATGGAGGAAGGGCGGCTCCGCCTGGAAACCCTGGTCTGCCAGGGAAGAAAATCCACCATCGAGCCCCTGCATCGTCTTTTTTCCTCTCTGGGGTATGGTCTTGCGGGCATCAGTATTGCCAGTTTTGCCTATGAGAACCTTTTGCGCGAAGGACGCATGAGCGCCGATGGACAGGCTGTGTGTACCCTTTTTGTGGGGTTCGGCTGGTCGCGCATTGATATTTTTCAGGGCAGGCACATTCGTCTGAGCCGGGACATCAAGACCGGGTTCAACAGCCTGGTGGAAGTGGTTCAGGAAGAGATGCGGCGGGTGATGAGCGATGAAGGGGAACCTGGGGAACCCTCCTTTGATCTGGCCGTTTCCGTGGTGACCGATGTCCTGGAAGGCGGAACCGTACGCTGGCGCATGAAGGGCCGGGAGTTTACCCTCAGTGATACCCGGATGCGGGAGCTGGGGCAGCCGGTTCTGCTCCGCCTGATCCGTCAGGTGGAAAGGACACTTGAATATTATGTTCTGAACGTGAAGGGAGATCCGGTTTCTCTTTTGTATCTTTCCGGTCAGATGGTGCGAAATCCTCGGCTGATGCGGGCCTTAAGCCGTCAGTTCACCCTGCCGGTGAAAGCCCTGGACGCCTTTGAGCAAGAGGATTTTTCAGGCTCTGAGCCTGCGCCGGATACGGCCTATGAGCGGGATCAGATGACCCCTGCGGCGGGCATGGCCCTTGCCTCGGAAAAGACGCCCAACCTTCTTTTCACCTGGAAGGAAAGGCGGGAAGCCCGCAGGAACCGCCGTCTGACGATGGCTGTGAGTCTTGTGGGATTGCTGGTTTTTGGCCTTCTTTTTGGTTTCAGCGTGTTTGAAAAGGGCAGACTGGAAAGTCAGGTGGCGAGAAACCGCGCCATGGAAGCGCAGTTGGGGGGCTTTAACGCAAGCCTTGAGCCGGAAATGGTGGCTGCACTCCAGAAGAACCTTGAAAACAGAAGGGAAGATCTGCGTAAGCGGGCAGAGCGCTTCGGGCCGGTGGCCCTGGTGGGGGAGGTGCTGCGAAGAACGCCGGAGTCCATTCTCCTGGAGCGGGTTTACTGGGAAAGAAGAGCGGAAGCCCCAAAAAGCGGTGCTGCGGCCTGTGTGGAGATTGATGGCCGCATCCTGCGCAAAGGGGAAGGTCCGGCTCCGGAAAGCCTGCTTGCGACCTATGGCCTGGATTTAAGTCAGGCGTCTTTTTTCCTGGGAACCCGTGTGCGCAGGCAGGCCATGGGCGAGGGCGGCTCTGTGCTGACCTTTGGGCTGAGTGTGGACTGCCATGGAGATTTTAAGCCATGAAAGAAAGTTTCCGGGTATCCAGAACCAACATCATTTTGCTTTGCACCCTGACCTTAGGCCTGACCCTTTACGCCTTTTCAGGAATTTATCTGACCATGCGACGGGTGCAGGAAGCCCGTGCCGAAGGCCAGCGCCTGGAAGA
>NZ_JAVETM010000038.1:0-33912 GCF_034006065.1 Desulfobotulus sp.
GATGAACTCAAAGCCCTTCCTCCTGTCCGGGCAAAAATGGAAGAGGGCATAGTACAGGTCAAAGACTATGGAGCAAGGCTTGAAGGAAAATATAAAAATCTGCGACTTCAGAAGTTTGTGGTAACAGCCCTTGGATTCGAGCGGGTGTGTTTTGAGAAGATCGGAGAAGCACGCCCCCTTGATTGATGGAATGCCTTTTTGTCAGCTTCTTTTCTGACATGAAAAAATCCCGGTATCGCAGAGGATGCCGGGATTTTCATATCCATGGGTTCTGAAAAAGGAGGCTCAGGCCATAAGATCCTGAATGCCCTGGAGCAGAATATCAAAGAGGGGGGCGACTTCCGTTTCTTCAATGCAGCTGAAGGCCACGCGGATGTCATATTTACCTAAGGCAATGAGGCCCACTCCGTATTTTTCCAGAAGGTGAAGCCGCAGTTTTTCCGCCTCCACGGTTTTCAAGCGCACACACATGAAGTAGCCCGCATTGAAGGGATAGGGCGTGAAGGCATCGGCATACTTGGGATCCTTCAGCACTTCTTTTACCCTGGCCGCCCTTGATTTCAGGATGGCGTATTTCTGGGCGTGCTCTTCCCCATTCCTTGGATCTTTCATGGATCTGAGGACAATGCGCTGGCCGATGTGGGAGGCGTTGGAGATGGTGCCGCGGATGCAGCCTGCGGTTTTTCTTTCCAGCGCCTCATAAAAGGGTGCAGGATCACCCTGGATACGGGTGCTGTAGGTCATGAAGCCCACGCGCAGGCCCCAGACATAATTTTCCTTGGTGGCTCCATCCAGCTTGAGAGCCAGGATATTCTCGTGCAGATCCGCAAAATGGGCGAACAGGGATTCCTTTAAAGTTTCTTCCTCGTAAAAAAGTCCGAAGTAGGCGTCATCCGTGACCACCAGCACCTTTTTTCCGGCTTCGGCCACTTCCCGGATCACAGCCACAAGCTCTTTGGCCTCTCTTTTGGAGATGGCGTAGCCTGTGGGATTCTGGGGGAAATTCAGGATCACAATGGCCTTTCCCGTTTTTTCGGCCTCTTCCCGGATAAGCGTTCCCAGGGCTTCTACGTTGAAGCCGCCGGAAGCGTTAAAGATAGGGTAGTGTTTCAGCTGCACGCCCAGGCGCACGTTCATGATAAGGTTGTAGTTGCCCCACATCATGTCCGGCAGGATGACCGTATCCCCGGCATTGCACCAGACCTCGGCAAATACGCTGATGGCATGGGTGATGCCGCAGGTGACCACAGGCAGGGAAAGGGTTTTCCCCCCGAGGGAAGGATTTTTTTCCATGAGGGAGGCCTGCCAGGCTTTCCGCAGTTCGGGAATACCAAAGGAGGGCGCATAGGTCAGGGCCTCCTCGGGGCTGTACTCCAGGCCCTCCATGACCGAGGGAAAGCACATGATGCCGCCTTCTTCCTTGGCGATGCCGATGGTGGCGTTGATTCTGTGGGCCTTTTCCTTGGCTTCCGCACTTTGGCTGAGGATGCCTTTGGGGAAAAACAGATTTTTGCCTACACGGGAGAGGAGGTCAAGGATGTGGGGATTTCCATGGGCAAGGGCTGCGTTGAGCTGCTCGGCTAAGGGATTCATGTCTTTCCTTGGCAGAAGATGCGTATGGATGCGCCCCATGTGAGAGGCGGGTTGCAGCATTCCGAAAAAAGTCTTTCTTTGGGGGCAAACCAGGAAAGCCCGGATCCTTAAAAAAATTAAGGCAGGGCTTTTCCGGTGTCGGATGAAAATGCCTGTCTTTGTCTTGAAACAAAGCCAGGATATGGTGGTGGCCCCAGGCCTTCTTGCAGAAAGGGCTACTTGCGTTTGGATGCCTTGAGCGGGTTGACTTTCTTTTTGGGATCCGTGCTTTCGGTTTTGATGTGGGTTGCCATGTTGCAGTTGCCAAGCTTCCATTTTACAGCAGGCTCGGGAAAAATGGCGCAGTAGATACCGCTTTCCTGTTCGGTGATGCGGGCGCAGCCCATGCAGGCTTCAATGGCGGAGAGGCAGGTGCCGCCCGTATAGGAGCAGCCGCTGGCTTTCATGAAAACACAATCGTGGCCTTTACGTGTGGTGGTGCAGATCATATGATGAACTCCTAAGATTTCTTAAAATAAATACGACGGCAAAAACCAACCATAGACTTGCGTCCCAATGGAAAAACCCTGCAACAATAAAAAAAGGAAGAGGGCTTGTCAATTTGAAAACGACGCGGAGATTTTTCTATATTTTTAGCCTCTGGTCTTCGGGATAAAATTGATTCCCCTTCCGCTTGGGTTTATAGTCCTTTTCCTGTAGTCTCCGCCAGTCGATGGTCATTGCGCCGGAGTCTTTTAAAAACAACCTTGGATTTTTTAAAGTCACCAATGGGAAAGCATCCATTATGATTGAACAGATTAAAGAAGTTCTTATCACCGAGGCCCAGGGGATTCTGGATCTGGCCGCCAAGGTGGACGCTTCCTTTGAGAAGATGGTGGAATGTGTTTTTGCATGCAAGGGGCGTCTTGTGATCGCAGGGATTGGTAAGTCAGGACTTGTGGGACGCAAAATCGTTGCCACCCTGATTTCCACGGGAACCCACGCCATTTTTCTGCATCCTGTGGAAGCCATGCATGGAGATCTGGGTCTTGTGGGAGGGGATGATGTTTTTCTGGCCCTATCCAATTCCGGAGAAACCGAAGAGCTGAATGTGCTTTTGCCAAGCATCCGCCGCATGGGTTGCCCCATTGTGGCCATGACGGGAAATCCGAAGTCCACTCTGGCCCGCCAGGCGGACATTGTGGTGGATGTAGGCGTCAGAAAAGAGGCCTGCCCCCTGGGGCTGGCGCCCACCACGTCCACAACAACGCTTCTGGCCGCAGGCGATGCCCTGGCCGTGGCTCTGATTCATAAAAGGCAGTTCAAACAGTCGGACTTCAGGCGTTTTCATCCGGGCGGAGCCCTGGGGCAGCGTCTGGCCAGCCGTGTGGGGGATCTCATGCTGACCCAGGGGCTGCCCCGGGTGTCCAGCGGCGCTCCCCTTTCCGAGGTGCTTACCCTGATGGATGAAAGCTCCCTGGGGGCTGTGCTGGTTACGGGAGAAGACGGGAGGCTGGTGGGTATTCTCACGGATGGGGATGTGCGCCATCTTGTGGCTTCGGGAAAATTAAGCGCTGAAGTGGTGGACAGTGTGATGACGGTGAATCCCCGCTGTGTGGGACCGGAAAGTCCGGTTTACGACGCGCTGAACACCATGGAGGAGTATCAGATCACCGTTTTGCCTGTTGTGGATGCTTCGGGCGTACTGACGGGCATGCTGCACCTGCACGACATTCTGGGAAAGGGTGCTTTTAAATTCAATGGACTGCCCTGACTCTTGTGTTTTTTTAAGAGAGCAGAACCGCAAGGCGGAATGAACCGGATTCTGAAAAAACGGATAAAGGGCTCCGGATTTGAGGGGTGTGATCGTTTTGGGAAGGATTGCTGGACGTGGATACGAAAATCAGGAACTTAGGAGCCCAAAAAATTCCTTCCCCTTTGTGTTTTGCAGGGGGGTGTGGGCATGGCGGCAGTTTTGTGACGGATACCAGCCATGTGCTGCAGGATCTGGATGCGGGTCGTGTGCTGGAAGCGCTGAAAGCGGGGCGCGAGCCTGTGCGTTTTGAGATGGCGGGGCCGCGGGCGCATATTCATTTTGATCCTGCACGCACGCGCTGCGCTCTTGTGACCTGTGGCGGACTTTGTCCGGGTCTCAATGACATCATCCGTTCCCTGGTGATTGAATTGCACCATCGGTACGGCGTGCGGGATATTTATGGGATTCCCCACGGACTCCGGGGTTTTTTCCCCGAATTCGGCCATGAGGTTCTGAAGCTGACCCCCTCTGTGGTGGAGCGTATTCTGGATATGGGCGGCACCATTCTGGGATCTTCCAGGGGGCCCCAGGATTTCGATCGTATCTGCCAGTGGCTGGAAGCCATGGACATTCAGCTTCTTTTCATGGTGGGAGGCGATGGGACGCTGACGGCAGCCCATCTGCTGGCCCAGGTGATTGCAGAGCGCGGTCTGGACCTGGCTGTGGTGGGCATTCCCAAAACCATAGACAATGACATCGCCTTCATTGATCGAAGCTTTGGCTTTGATACGGCAGTAGAAGAATCCACGCGGGCCATCCGCAGTGCACACACAGAGGCTGTGGCCTACCCCCATGGAATTGGTCTTATCCGTCTGATGGGAAGACATTCAGGTTTTATTGCAGCCACAGCCTCCCTTGCTCAGCAGGATGCCAATTTTGTGCTGATTCCTGAAGTTCCCTTTGATCTGGAGGGGGAGGCGGGCCTTCTGGCGGCCCTGGAGCGGCGACTGGCCCAGAGGGGGCATGCTGTGCTGGTGGTGGCGGAGGGTGCGGGCCAGGATCTTTTCCAGGACAGGGAAAAGAGGCGGGATGCTTCGGGCAATGCGCTTTTGAAGGATATCGGTCTTTTTCTCAAGGATGCCATTGAAACCCATTTCAGAAAAAAGGGGCCTGGCATTGCCATGAAATATATTGATCCCGGCTACATGATCCGCAGCCTGCCCGCCAATGCCAATGACTCCGTGTTCTGCGGTTTTCTTGCCCGGAATGCGGTGCATGCGGCCATGGCGGGAAAAACGGATATGCTGGTGGGGTACATCCACGGAGCCTTTGTCCATCTTCCCCTTGCCCTTTGTGCCGGAAAACGGCGGTATGTGGACCCTGCAGGGGATCTGTGGCAGGCGGTTCTGGAGACAACGGGGCAGGGATCCCTGAAAAATCAGGGGCTGCGTCTTGCGGAAAAACGGATGGAGACGGAAAGATAAAAGGGGTTTTCCCAGGCTCTGGGGCCGCAGAGGAAAACCCGCCCATTTCCCCCTTGTGTGCAGCGAAGTCTGCGCGAGGGGGATTTTTTTTCAGAAAGGATGTCCATGACCAGAGCGGCCAGAATGCGAGGCCAGGGCCTGGAGGATGGCCCTGGTGTGGCAGGATACGGCGCCCTGGTTTTGTTGCAGGGCTTTAAGTCCTGCACTGCCCGCCGCCCTGGCTTTTTCCGGAAAACCCAGCAGCCAAGCCAGCTGGGCGGCAAGCTCTGTGGCGTCCTTCACTTCAAAGGCTGCGCCCGCTGCAAGGAGAAGCTCCTTTTCTTCGGCAAAATCTTCCATGGAAGGCCCAAAGAGTATGGGTTTGGCCCAGGCTGCGGCTTCCAGAAGATTCTGACCTCCTGCGGGAACCAGGCTTCCGCCGCAGAAAACCACATCTGCCAGGGCATAGAGGGTGCGCAGTTCGCCCATGGTATCAAGAAAAAGAATATCGCTTTTGAACCTTGCTTCCCGGCTGCGGCGCTGGTGGGTGAGGCCTTTTTCCGAAGCCGTCCTTTCCATGGCGCGCAAGCGCTTGAGATGGCGTGGAGCCAGAATCATGCGCAGATGGGGAAAGGCCTTTTTCACCTCGGAGAAGGCAGCAAGGATGGGAATGTCTTCTCCTTTACGGATACTGCCGCAGATCCAGATGAGATCTTTTTCTCCGATCCCCAGATTTTTTCTGTGCAAGGAAAGGGAGAGCCTCGCGGCTGGGGCAAAGGAGGCGGGATCCCTTTTGGCGTTGCCACATACCTGGATTCTGTCTTCGGGTGCGCCAAGGGCCAGGATGCGGTGGGCGTCGGTCTGGCTGATCATGCTGAAGGCCCGGACCTCGCGGAAAATATCCCGCAGCAGGGGGCGGATTCTGAGATAACGGGGAAAGGATCTGGGAGAAATACGGCCGTTGACCATGAGGGTGGGGATGTTCCTTGCGGTGCAGCCCTGGATCCAGTTGGGCCAGATTTCCGTTTCAACAAAAACCATGACATCGGGGGGCCGGGCTTCCAGGGCGGCTTCAGGCCATCCGGGCAGATCCAGAGGCGCAAAGACAAAGGCGGCTTTGCCTTCAAGGCGTTTGCGGAGCAGGGCAAGGCCGGTTTCCGTACAGGCGGACAGGGTGAAGCGGCACTGTCCCCTGAGCTGGGCATGGAGACTGTAGACCAGAGATTCCGTGACCCCGGCTTCTCCCAGGCTTGCGCCGTGGATCCATATGTGGGGATTCTGGGAGGGTTGAAGCGGAGGGATGTCGCCTGCCATATGCTGTAAGCGGGTTCTGAGGGCTGGCAGGTGAAGGCCCAGTCGCTGCAGGGGCTGGATGATTCCCTTCAGGACGCCCGTTGCCATCCGGTAGTTTCCATAGGAAAAGAGAGGGCCTGGGGCTGTTTTTTTAAGGGGTGATTTCACGGAAGGCGGATCCTCTGATTTCAAGGAGGAAGGGAGGGGTGAGGGCCTCCCGGGTTTCGGAAAACAGGATGACGCCTGTGACGCCCTCATGGGGGGCGCCTTTCTGGAGAATTTCCCTGAGCTCTGTACGGCTGAAGGGTTTTTGCTCCAGGGCATGGAAGAGCAGCATCAGGCTGTCAAAGACCACCGCTTCCAGGTAGCCCGGATCTTCCCCGTAGGTTTCCCTGAAATGCTGGACAAATTCCCGGGTCTGGGGAAGGGTGCTTTCCACAAAAAAGCCTGTGGGAATCAGGGCACCGCGTGCATGGGCACCGGCCATCTGCATGAGCCTTGGACTGTGCCAGAGGTTGGTACCCAGGAGGCGGACGCCCTCCACGTCGTTGTAAGCCAGCTGGGGAAGGATGAGCCCTGCCCGCTCAGCGCTGTCTGGAATGAAGAGGGCGTCAAACTGGATGATGGGTTTGGGAGGGCCGGATTCCCTTTCCTGTCCATGGGTGGGAGGGGGCTGTCTGTCTTTGGGGGGGGGATGGTGCAGCCCTGTGAGCCTGCGGATGGGCTCTGAAAAATCCGTGCTGCGTGCGGGGTAGGATTCCACGCCTGTGATGCGGCCGCCCATGTTTTCCACGGCATCCCAGAAGAGATCCCGGAAATTCTGGCCATAGGTATCGTCGGGATGGAGGATGGCGAAGCGAAAGAGGTTCTGTTTGGTCATGGCATGGGAGACAAGACCCTGAACCTGCATGGCGGGTGTCATGAAGTTGCGGAAAATTCCGGGTCCGATGCGGGTTACGCCTTCCTGCTGGGTAAGGGTGATCAGGGGGATATGGAGGTCTGAAGCCAGCTGGAAGGATTCAGGGTTGGCAGCCAGAGGGCCGATGGCGGCAATCACCTGTTTTTCGTTCAGGGTTCTGATGGCCTGGGCCGTGGCGGTTTCATCGGAGTGCGTGTCTTCGATGAGGATGCGCACAGGAAGTGCCCCCGGTGCCTGGGCATAGAGCGCCATGGCCATTTCCACGCCCCTGAGGGCCTGCAGACCAAAGGGTTCGAATCGGCCGGAAAGGGGCAGAAGACAGCCGATGGCAAGGGGATCCACCTCCTCTTTGTGGGCGATGGTGGCGATCATGTCCTTTGCCAGAGGAGCCTTGGTGTGAAAGGGGTGGGCGGAGAGGAATTCTTTGAGGACTTTTTCCGCAGATCTGTAGCGGCCGGATTCGGCAAGGCGCAGGCCGAGGGCCAGATTCAGGGTAGCGGCGGGTTCGGGTTTTCGGGCTGAAGGGACAAGGGAGGTCAGGGCGTCGGGGCCGAGACTTTCCGTGAGCGTGAGAATCTTTTCAAGAATCAGACTGTGCAGGGATCTTGGAGCCTCTTGCAGAATCTGGATCAGACTTTCGGTGGCCTGCACGGGATGATTCAGGGCGGCGAGGGTATCCGCCCGCAGCAGGCCCAGGCGGATGCGCAGATCCGGTTGTACAATCCGGGCTTCGCTTTCCCGTATGCAGGAAAGGGCGCGGCTGGCCTGCTGATCCGTATACCAGAGGTTACAGCGGGCAAGCAGGGCCTCTTGGTAGGGCTTGCTCTGGGGAAAGCTGCGAATAAGGGTATCGAGGAGCCCCTGTGCCTGGCTGACATTGCCCTGGGCTATGTGGAGCGTACTCAGTTTGAAAAGGGCTGTGGGGGTATTCTCATGGTCCGGGTGATGTTGAATGAAGCGCGTATAGGCTTCCGAAGCCTCCTGGGTTCGGCCTTCCGCATAGGCTTTTTCCGCTAGAAGAAAAGCCTGATCCGCAGGACTTTTGGAGTCGATGAGGCTGGGCTGGGGGGCTTTGGCGCATCCCGCCGTGAAAAGCAGCAAAAGGAAAAAAAGCATCCAGAGGTCTCTGGCGGGCAGTGCATGGCATTTCATGACAAAGGTTCACCTGGTTTGCGGGGGATGCGTGTCGGACCCGAAGTGGGCTCTTTGTTGCAAAGCCTTTGGGGGGTATTCTGGGGTCCGTATACTTGCCACAGAAACTGGAAGGCTTTATACACTAAGACCATGGTGGGAGGCAAAAAGGAATTTGTGCGTTTACAGTGTATTTTTCGAAAGGGAGATCCCATGATGAGGCTGCAGAAGGCGTGCATTGCCGTGTTGTGTGTTCTGGTGTTCTGCGGTTCTGCGGGAGCCGAGTTCTACCAGTACAGGGATGAAAGCGGTAAAATTGTTTTCACCGATGACCTTTCCCGGCTTCCGGAAAAGGAGCGGGAAAGGGTTTTGCGTTTTCAGAGCATGAATGCGGAGACTGTGGAAGGGGAGACTCCGGAAGAAGGAGAAGAAGCGAAGACAGAGCCTGGGGTGGCGGATCAGGCGATGCAGCTTGAAGCCGAGCGTAAGGCCCTAGGGGAGGAGTTGGCTCGTCTGCAGGCCCTGCAGGCTGTGTTGTCGGAAAGGGCGGCCAGCCTTTTGCGGTCGGACGTCCAGGCCATAGAGGCCCATAACCAGGAGGTGGAGGCTTTTGATGCGGCTAAAAAAGCCTATGACCAGAGGCGGGCCCGGTACAATACGGATGTGGAAGCCTTTAATGCCCGTATCCTGGAAAAGGAGAGGGAAGGGCAAGATGGTCAGGGTGCGGATCAGAAGGAATCACAGCCCTGATTTCTGAGGGCTTTTCGGATTGTTGGGACATGTTCCTCAAGTTTGCCCGGAGGCATCCAGAGAATTTCTGGATCCGCATGGAACCAGGTAAGCTGGCGTTTGGCATAGCGCCGGGTGTCCCGTTTCAGGAGACGGATGCCCTCTTCCCTGGAAAGGCGTCCTGAAAGGATGTCCACCATGTGACGGTAGCCGATGGCCTGCATGCTTTTCAGTTCCGGGCCATAGCCCATGGCAAGAAGGTTTTTCACCTCTTTTTCAAGTCCATCTTTGAGCATGCGGTCCACCCGCTGGTTGATGCGCTCGTAAAGCACGGCCCGGTCTGTGAGGAGTCCGATTTTCACCACAGCATAATCCGGAGCATCGGAGAATCCGTGTTGCTGCTGGCGCGAGGAAATGGAGCTGCCTGTGGCTTCAAAGAACTCTAAGGCCCGGATGATGCGGAAGCCGTCATTGGGGTGAATCCTGGCTGCGGCTTCCGGGTCTTTTTCCCGGAGGCGGGCGTGAAGATGGGAGAGTCCCTTTTTCCGGGCTTCCTCTTCCAGTAGCGCCAGCCTTTGGGGATCTGCGGGGTGTGCGCGGAAAAGTCCCTGGAGAAGTGCTTTAATATAAAGGCCTGTGCCGCCCGCCACAATGGTGAGAAATTCTTTTTCCGCATTGGCTTCAATGAAGGCCCTTCCCATGGCGGCAAAGGCTGCCGCATCAAAGGGCATGTCCGGATTGAGAATGCTGATGCCCGCATGGGGGGCTTTCTGAAGCTCTTCTGCGCAGGGCTTGGCGGTTCCGATGTCCATGTAACGGTAGACCTGCATGGAGTCCGCACTGAGAATGCGGGCCCGGAAGTGTTCACAAAGGCGGATGGCCGCATCGGTTTTACCGCTGGCCGTGGGGCCGCAGATGATCAGAACACCGGGTTTTTTATGGGGCATGGTTTCTCCTCATGGGTTGGGGACTCGATCCGGGGTCATTAAAGCGGATTTTGAGGAAAAAAAACAGCGGGAAATGCCCGTGAAGTCCGGAAAGCCGCGCAGGACAAATGTATTGACAACATTGGTGTTAGTCGATATGGATTGGCGTGCTAATAGAATTCATAAATGCTTGTACGGATTTTGGCGCTCTTTCCCAATGGGGAAGGCGGAAAGCGTCGGGCAATATGGGGATTTGTAACGTTGCGGGATTCCTTGAAAATGCCGGATCATGGGAGGCAGAAAAGGGATTTTGCAGAATCGCTACAGGAGAATAGACCATGTCGAAGGAAGTAATAGGATCCGCTGTCGTCGTGGGTGGTGGTATCACCGGGATGCAGTCGGCGCTTGATCTGGCCGATGCCGGGTACTATGTGTACCTGGTGGAAAAGGGGTCTTCCATTGGCGGCGTGATGTCGCAGCTGGACAAGACCTTTCCGACCAACGATTGCGCCATGTGAATTATCTCACCCAAACTGGTCGAGGTCGGCCGGCATCTGAACATTGAATTATTGACTTTAAGTGAAGTGACGTCCATCAGCGGTGAAGCCGGAAATTTCGAGGTCGAAGTTTTCAAGAAACCCCGTTACGTGGACATGGACAAGTGTATTGCCTGCGGTGCGTGTACGGAAAAATGTCCTAAGAAAATTGATGATTTCTACAACGCATCCCTGAAGAAACGTAAAGCCATCTATGTGGAGTACGATCAGGCCGTACCCTTGAAGTACGTCATTGACCCTGCAAACTGCATCAAGCTCACCAAGGGTAAATGCGGTAATTGTGAGAAGGTCTGCCCTGCGGGCGCCATCAATTATGATGACAAGCCCGAAACCCTGAAGCTCAAGGTGGGTTCCATTGTTCTCGCCCCTGGCTTCAAGCCCTTTAATCCCAGCATTTTCGACACCTATCAGTATGCCAAATTCCCCAATGTTGTGACCTCCATGGAGTTTGAAAGGATTCTTTCCGCCTCCGGTCCCACCATGGGGCACCTTACCCGCATGAGCAAGGATCATGAAGAGCCGAAGAAGATCGCCTGGTTCCAGTGCATCGGCTCCCGTGACATGAACCGTTGCGACAATGCCTACTGCTCTTCGGTCTGCTGCATGTACGCCATCAAGGAAGCGGCCATTGCCAAGGAACACAATGGCGATGACCTGGACTGCGCCATTTTCTTCATGGACATGCGGACCCACGGCAAGGACTTTGAACGCTACTACGAAAACGCCAAGAAAAAGGGCGTGCGTTTTGTTCGCAGCCGGGTGCATACCATCAATCCCATCCCGGAAAATGATTCCCTTGAGGTGCGCTATGTGACGGAAGACGGTCGTCTGGAGACGGAAATCTTCGACATGATCGTGCTGTCCATTGGCCTTGAGACGGATCCCTCCACGGTGAAGCTTGCCAACCAGCTGGGCATCAAGCTCACCAAGGGCAACTTCTGCGAATACGAGACCTTCAAGCCTGTGGCCACCTCCCGTGAGGGGATTTTTGTGGCCGGTGCCTTTGCAGGTCCCAAAGATATTCCCCAGGCCATGATCGATGCCTCTGCCGCAGCTTCCGCAGCGGGTGAGCTTCTGTCTTCTGCAAGGAATACCCTCACCAAAACCGCAGAAGCCGTCAAGGAGCTGAACGTGGCGGGGGATCGTCCCCGCGTGGGGGTTTTTGTCTGCTCCTGCGGCTCCAACATCGCAGGTACGGTGGATGTGAAGGCCCTGGCCGAGTATTCATCCTCCCTTCCCTATGTGGAGTATGTGACCAACAATCTCTTCGCCTGCTCCCAGGATACCCAGGACAAGATGGCGGAGATTATAAAAGAAAAGAACCTGAACCGCGTGGTGGTGGCGGCCTGTACGCCCAAAACCCACGAACCGCTGTTCCAGGAAACCCTCATCAATGCAGGGCTGAACAAGTACCTCTTTGAGATGGTGAACATCCGCAACCATGATTCCTGGGTACATAAGGAAACTCCGGATCTGGCAACAGAAAAAGCCAAAGATCTGGTACGCATGGGGGTTGCCAAGGTTTCCCTCTTTGAGCCTCTGCGGGAAGGGGAGCTGAACGTCAACCAGGTTGCCCTGGTGGTGGGCGGCGGTGTTGCGGGCATGACCGCAGCCAAGGCTCTTTCCAATCAGGGATACGCTACCCATATCATTGAAAAGGCGGATCGCCTCGGCGGCCAGGCCCTGAACCTCTTTAAGACCATCAAGGGCGAGGACGTGGGCGAGAAGGTGGCGGAGCTTGAAAACGCCATCAAGGTGGACGAGCGCATCACCGTACATCTGAAAACGGAAATCGCCAGTGTGGACGGGTTTGTGGGTAACTTCAAAACCCAGCTTAAAGGGGGCTCCGATTCTCTTCTGGAGCATGGCATTACCGTGATGGCCACAGGTGCTTCTCCCCTGAAGCCCACGGAATACCTCTATGGTGAAGATCCGAGGATTCTTACCAGTCTGGAGCTGGATCTTAAGTTCAAGGCCAAGGATCCCATGCTGGACAAGGCGGAAAGTGCGGTCTTCATCCAGTGTGTGGGTTCCCGTGAACCGGGTCGTCCCTACTGCTCCCGCGTGTGCTGCACCCACTCCATTGACAACGCTCTGGAGCTGAAAAAACACAAGCCCGATATGGATGTCTTCATCCTGTACCGGGATATCCGCACCTACGGAGAAAAGGAATACCTCTACCGGGAAGCCCGGGATGCGGGCGTTATCTTTATCCGCTACGACCTTGAGAACAAACCCAAGATCGAAAAGGTGGGCGACAAGCTTGTGGTGAAAGTCACAGACCATGTCCTCATGCGGCCTTTGGAACTGACGGCGGATATTCTCACCCTGGCTTCCGCTGTGGTGCCCAACAAGAGCGAGGCCCTGGCCCAGTTCTTCAAGCTGCCCATGAACGATGATGGCTTCTTTGTGGAACGCCACGCCAAGCTCGGACCCAGTGAGTTTGCCACAGACGGTGTCTTCCTTGCCGGTACGGCCCATTATCCCAAGCCCCTGGATGAGACGGTGGCCCAGGGACGGGCAGCGGCTTCCAGGGCGGTCACGCTTCTGGCCAAGGAAAAAATCTTCACCTCCGGTCAGGTGGCGCGGGTGGATGCTTCCCTCTGCTCCTCCTGCGGGATCTGCGTGAGCGTATGTCCCTATTCCGCTCCCCGGTTCATGGATGCGGGCTATTATGCGGGCAAGGCGGAGATCAACCCTGTACTCTGCAAGGGCTGCGGTCTCTGCGTGGCATCCTGCCGCAGCGGCGCCATTCACCATGGCGGCTTTGACAACAGCCAGATTTTTGCCCAGATCTTCACCGTAAGCGCATAAACCATTTTCCTTCCGCAGCTGTTCTTATTCAAGGCGGCTGCGGAAGGATCAGAATAAGGAGAAGACAGCCATGAGCTGGGAACCCAAGATTGTGAGTTTCCTGTGCAACTGGTGCAGCTACGGTGCGGCCGACCTTGCTGGTGTCAGCCGTTTCCAGTATCCGCCCAACATCCGGGTGATCCGTATCCCCTGCACAGGCCGTATGAGCCCTAAGTTTTTCCTTTCCGCCCTGCGGGAAGGTGCCGATGCCGTATGGGTATCCGGCTGACACCCCGGTGACTGCCATTACCTGGAAGGTAATTACTATGCACGCCGCAAGTTTCAGCTGTTCAATGACCTGATGGAACACATGGGCATCGAAAAGGGCCGTCTCCATTACTCCTGGATCTCTTCCGCCGAATCCACCAAGTTTGTGGAGGTGGTGAAGGAAGTAACGGATGCTGCGAAAGCCGCAGGTCCCAATACCAATTTTGTGAAGCGCTACATGAAGGAAGCGGAATAATGAGCGGAAACATCGACAGAATAAAAGAGATTGCCCGGGGCCTTCTCGAAACCGAGAAGGTGGATGTCGTGATCGGCTTCAAAAAGGGAACGCTTCCCGTCATGAGCGAGCCGACGATTATCCGCAAGGCATCGGATACGGAGACCCTGATCTGGGACGCCACCTGCCGTCTCAACCTGTGCAACTACCTCACAGGTCGCAAGGACCGCATCGGTATCATTGCCAAGGGCTGTGATGCGAGAAACATTGTGGGCCACATTGTGGAAAACAAGATCAAGCGGGATCAGCTGGTGATCATCGGTGTTCCCTGCACGGGCATGGCGGATAAAAAAGCCCTTTCCGACCTTGTGGGCGGTGAGGTGACCGCTTACGCCGAAGCCGGGGATCAGATCACGGTGAAGGGTCCTGCGGGAGAAAAGACCGTCAGCAGGTCGGAGGTGCTTCAGTCCAACTGCCGGAGCTGCATCAAGCGCAATCCTGTGATCTTTGATGAGATGGCAGGGGAGCCCGTGGAAGAACTTGTCCTTGAAAACCGCTTTGCGGACGTGGAAAAGATCGAAGCCATGGATGCAGGTGCCAAGTGGGGGTATTTTGAGGAGCTTCTTTCCGGCTGCACCCGCTGCTATGCCTGCAAGAACGCCTGCCCCTTATGCTATTGTCCCACCTGTTTTGTGGATGAATCCCGTCCCCAGTGGGTGGGCAAGGGAACGGATCCCATCGACATCCGTACCTACCACTTCCTGCGGGCCTTCCACTGTGCAGGCCGTTGCACGGACTGCGGGGCCTGCGAGGCGGCCTGTCCCATGGATATCAAGATGCGGGCCTTCACCCGCAAGGGTGTCAAGGATTGTGTGGAGAAGTACGGTTGGGAAACGGGCATGAAGGAGGGTGTACGGCCGCCGCT
The DNA here is from genome assembly GCF_034006065.1 of Desulfobotulus sp. Lineage (NCBI taxonomy): Bacteria > Pseudomonadati > Thermodesulfobacteriota > Desulfobacteria > Desulfobacterales > Desulfobacteraceae > Desulfobotulus > Desulfobotulus sp. The sequence goes on from NZ_JAVETM010000038.1 coordinate 14,567, forward strand.
GGATACCTTTAAAACCGATGACCCCGAGGCCTTTATCCGCTAGGCCCTCACGACCCCAAGCATGATCGGAGGAAAAGATGACGTTGATCCGAATTGCCAAGGCATCCTGGGACGGTGGGCTTGAGAAGGCGCGTAAAGCCTACGAACTCATCGGACCTGTGCCTGAGAAGGACAGCCATAAATATGCGGTGCTGGCCGAAGGTCAGCTTCCGGACATGGGATTTAAAAACACAAAGCTTTCTCCCAAGTGGGTGGTGTTTCCCCAGTCCGAGGCCATGTTCACCTACACCCTGGATGGCACAAAGGAAAATCACCACATTTTGCAGGAAGTGCCCGCAGCACCGGGGGCACGGGCTGTGATCGGCATCCGTCCTTATGATGCCAAGGCCATCCAGCTCACGAAAATGAACTTTGACAACAAGGACTACAAAGACCCTTTTTGGCTGCGCAATTACGAGCGCTGCACCTTTGTGGGTCTTGCCATCAATGCGCCGTCCGCCACGGATTTTTCCACCTCCTGCGGCACCGGTCCCTTTGCAGAAGAGGGCCTTGACGTGCTTTTGGTGGATGCAGGGGAAGTTTATATCGCCAAGGTGCTGACGGAAAAAGGCAAGAAATTCCTTGATGCGGCAGGCTTTGGTGAAGATGCGGGTGCGGATGCGGCCAAAACCGTGGAAGACCTGAAGGCAAAAGCCGAAGCGGCCATTACTTCCAAGGTGAGCTACAACAAGATCCAGGGCAAGACCATCATGGATCTTTATGATGCGCCTTTCTGGAAGGATGTTCTTTTCGGCTGCATCAACTGCGGTACCTGCACCTATGCCTGCCCTACCTGCTGGTGCTTTGACATTCAGGATGAGGTGAAGGGTACGGACGGCGTGCGTGTGCGGAACTGGGATTCCTGCATGACGGCCCTTTTCACCCACCATGCATCCGGGCATAACCCCCGTGAGCACGAGTGGGAGCGTACCCGTCAACGTTTCATGCATAAGCTGAAATACTTCCTGGACAAGTACGATGCGGGGCTGATGTGTGTGGGCTGCGGTCGCTGCGTGGAGCAGTGCCCTGCCAACATCGACATCCGTACGGTCTGCAACACCATGAACGCCTTTGAACCGGGAAAGTAGCCCGCAGTGAGAGCGGCATAAGGAGAGAAAAACGTGAGAAATCCGAATCCATATGAGCCGTATCCCGTCCGCATAGACGACATCACGGTGGAGACGGAAGACAAGAGCCTGAAGACCTTCAAGTTCGTCTTTCTGAATCCTGAGCACGAAGAGATGTTTGCCTATAAGTCGGGTCAGTTTGCAGAGCTCTCCATTCCCGGTCAGGGCGAGATTCCCATCGGGATTGCGTCCAGCCCCACGGAAAAGGGCTTTGTGAAGTTCACGGTATTTAAAACCGGTAAAGTAACGAGCTATCTGCATTCCATGCAGGTGGGCGACATCATGGGCCTTCGCGGCCCCTTAGGGAACTGGTATCCCTGGGAGATTCTTGAGGGCAAGAACATCCTCATCATCGGCGGGGGGTTTGCCTTTACGACCTTACGGTCCTCCATCAAGATGATGCTGGACAACCGGGAAAAGTTCGGCAAGATCGATGTGGTGTACGGTGCCCGTTCCCCCGGTATGCTTCTCTACATGGATGACCTCCGGGAGTGGGAAGCCCAGGGTAAGATCAACATGCACATCACCGTGGACAGAACGGACGATCCCAACTGGAAGTACCATCAGGGATTTGTACCGGCCATCACGGAGAAGGTGGCTCCCCCTGCGGACGACGATACCTACGCCATCGTGTGCGGGCCTCCTGTGATGATCAAGTTCACCCAGCCTGTTCTCGATAAGCTGGGGTACAAGCATGATCACATCATCATGAGCCTTGAAAACCGGATGAAGTGCGGCATTGGCATGTGCGGCCGCTGCAACATCGGTAAAGAGCTGGTGTGCAAGGATGGTCCCGTCTTCACCCTGGATCAGCTCAATCAGATGCCCAAGGAATACTGATCTTTTGTAAAAAACAAGATGGTTTTTTTCGCCTGAGCGTCTGGCAAAGGTCTGAAAATATCGGCTCAGGATATTTTCAGACCCCGGAAGGGCGGGTTTCCATGTCAGGCAGGGTATATGCACCGGCCCCTGATAAGGCAGGCTAAACAAAGCGACCGCTTCTCCTTGGCACATGGCGGAGCGGTCGCTTTTTTGAAAAGGCTCCAGGGAAAGGAGCACTCTTTTTCCGAAGCCAGATGGGCTTTCAAAGATTTGACACCTCCGCAGGAATGATGTAAAAACATCTTGCTTATTGACAAGCCACGCTTGTTTGGTTAGGTAGATACGCTAAGAAAAAGTTAAGGATATAACGGGGACCCCCCACAGGATGATATCTATTCTATTACAGGAGGTTTTTGAAAAATGGCTGAAATTGAATTCAAAGGCAAAAAGTTTGTAATCGACGAAGACGGATTTCTGGAAGACTTCAACACCTATTCCGAAGAATGGGTTGAGTACTGCATGAAGGAAGAAGGCATTGAAACCCTCACCGATGAACATTGGGGTGTGATCAATATCCTTCAGGATTACTACAAGAAGAACGGTATTGCTCCCATGGTACGCGTTCTTTCCAAACTTACCGGGTTCAAACTCAAGCACATCTATGAGCTTTTCCCCTCCGGACCCGGCAAAGGAGCCTGCAAAATGGCTGGCCTTCCCAAGCCCACCGGTTGCGTTTAATCCTTGCCGGAAATCTGATCTTGTCTTGAAAATGGAAGGCCCTGCCATGGCAGGGCCTTTTGCTATCCTGCCAATGCGGGCCCTTATTCTGATACCCAGGGCTGTTTTATCGTGAATGGGAAAACGCTGTTTTGTCCGACCCGTGTTTGTTGAGGGAGAGAGGCGATGCATATTAAAATTCAGTCTACCACGCGTAAGGAGATGGTGGATATTACGGCGCGGGTCCAGGAAGTGGTGACAGCCTCGGGCATGCGCTCAGGTCTTTGCCATATTTTTGTGCCCCATACCACAGCAGCCATCACCCTCAATGAGAATGCGGATCCCGATGTCCAGGAAGACATGAACCGCACCCTTTCCCGCCTGATTCCCGTGGATCCTGATTACCGACACATGGAGGGTAATTCCGATGCCCACATGAAGGCTTCCCTCATCGGCGCTTCGGAAGTGCTGGCCGTGCGGGACGGAAGGCTGGATCTCGGGCGCTGGCAGGCCATTTATTTCTGGGAATTTGACGGCCCCCGAAAACGGGAAGTGCGTATTTTACTGCTTCCCCAGCAGGAAAGGGGTTTTTAATGATGGATGCCCTGGATAAAAAGCTTTTGAATGGTATTCAGTCTGGTTTTCCTGTCTGTGCCCGGCCCTATGCGGTCATTGGAGAAAGACTGGGCATGGAAGAAGCGGAGGTGCTGAGCCGCTTGCAGCGTCTCAAGGATACGGGGATTATCCGTCGCATCGGCGGTAATTTCGGGCCTGAGAATCTCGGGTATTTTTCCACCCTTTGCGCGGCCCGTGTACCCGAGGACAAGGTGGATTTTTTTGCAGAGGTGGTGAACCGTTATCCCGGCGTGACCCACAATTATATCCGTGAAAATGACTGGAATGTGTGGTTCACCTTCATTGAACCTTCACGGGAAATCATCGCCCGTAACCTGGAGGAGATCGCAGAGGAAACAGGCGTTGCCGACATCCTCAACCTGCCCGCCACCCATGTGTTTAAAATCCGGGCGAAGTTTTCGGTGTGAGTCCATGAGGGGGGAAATGACCATGAAGGCTTCCCATCCTCTTCCCCTTGTCCTTGCCGTTCTTCCCCAGGCAGCCGGTGATGTGGCCGCCAATCTTCTGGGTATTACAGCTGCCTGCGAAAAGGCCGCAACCTCTTCGGCCTGCATGGTGGTATTTCCGGAAATGCAGCTTACGGGATATCTTTTGGGGGCGGATGCCCTGCATCAAAAAGCCCTCACCCTTGAAGAGGCCCTTTTTCTTCTTTCTCCCCTTGCCAGAAAATTTGATCTCTGTCTGGTCTGCGGTTTTGCGGAAAGGACGGATGCGGGTTTTTATGTAAGCGCCCTTGCCCTTGGGCCGGAGGGGCTTTTGGCCCATTACCGCAAGATTCACCTTGGTTCTCCTGAACGCGGGCTTTACCTTGAAGGAGACAGGCCGGTGGTTTTTTCTTTCATGGGCCTCACCTTTGGTCTGGCCCTCTGCTATGATGCCCACTTTCCCGAGCTCTTTTCCTGTCTTGCCCATATGGGGGCAGAAGTCTTTCTCATTCCCCACGCCTCTCCCCGCACGACCCCTGAAGAGAAAAAAGCCTCCTGGCTGCGTCACCTGCCTGCCCGCGCCTTTGATACGGGAAGCTATGTGCTGGCCGTGAATCCCTGTTCCGGGGATGGCACGGGCAAGTTTTTTCCGGGCCTTGCCCTGGCCCTTGGCCCCGATGGCCGTGCCTGCGCAGAGCTTTTTGCAACTGGCCCGGGTCTTCTTTTCCTCTCCCTGAATCCGGAGCGGGTGTCTGCCATTAGGTCCCATTCCATGACGGCCTTTCATCGTGGCCGGAGGCCGGATCTTTACCACGGATGGATGCGCGAGGAATTGTAAGCCTTTTCCTGCCCCAAAAGCCCCTGGTTTTCACTCCTTTTTTGTCCGGGTTCTGCCTGATTTGCTGAAAAGCGAATCGGCGAAAAAAACTTGTTCGACAAGGATGGTTGTGTTAGTTTTTTAAACACAGTTTTTCCCACCTTACGCATCTGTCTCATCCCCTTTTGCAGGTGTACTGCCCTTTCTGTTTTGTGCCATCCCCAATCTGAAGAAAGGAAAACCCTATGGGCCATTTTCCCCCCATGCTGTGTGTTCCCTTCATCTTTTTTCTTTTAATTCTGCCCCTTTCTCTCCGGGCGTCGGAGTCGATGCCTTTATCCTTGCCACGCACCCTGGAACTTGCCTTTGAGCGGGATACCACCCAGGAAACCTTCAAGGCAAGGGCCGCAAGTCTCCATGAGCGTGCTGCTGTGGCTTCCCGGCTTCCGGATCCCCGTCTGCTTTTGGGATATGAAAAAGCGGAAAGCATGGAGGAGTTCATGCTGGGGGTACGTCAGGAAATTCCCCGCAGCAGCCGTCTGCGTCTTAAAGAGGATCAGTTCGGCGTACTGGCTTCTGCCCAGAAAAGGCAGGCCGAGGTCTGGGACCGGCAATTAACGAGAAACGTGCGCATGGCCTATCTGGATCTTTGGTATCAGCAGCAGGCCTTAAAGATTGTACGCCATCACCTGAGTCTTCTTTCGGAGCTGACAGGTGCGGCGGCTCAGCAATATGCCGTGGGCAGGCTCAGCCAGCAGCAGCTTATTATGCTGGAGCTCGAGGAAGATAATCAAAAGGATCGCCTGGCCCGCAACCTTGGCGATGAAGAAGCGTCCCGGGCGAGACTGGCCCGCTGGATCGGCAGCATCCCGAAAACCCTTCAGCTGGATGAAAAAAATCCTCCGTTGCCCTCCCTTCCTTCCCTTGAAGCGTTGAAGGCGGGGCTTGTGGAGCATCCGCTTCTGGCAGTGGATCAGGCGGGTATTCAGGCCGGTGAAATGGAGGTGGCACTGGCGGAACAGTATTATACGGGTTTTATGGTGGATGGTCTTTATACCCGAACGGATGAGAACCAGCAGAAATTCAACCTCATGCTTTCCATTGAAATTCCCCTTGCGCCCTCCGGGAGGCAACAGCGCAACGCCGCCGCAGCCCGGCACCAGGTGCGCGCCACTGGCTATGACCGGCTGGAGCGTCTGCGTCAGATGGAAGGGGAGGTGGAAGCCGGATATGCACGCTGGGAAAGACTGGGGCAACGCATGGATCTGTACCAGGCCCGGATTCTGCCCCAGAGCCACATGGCCAGCGACCTTGCCGCTTCGGGGTATCAGCACAGGGTTGGAGAGTATGCGGGCTGGCTGCGCGCGTCTGTGGCGGCCTTTGAAAATGAGCTTTCCTATCTGCGTCTTTTAACGGAGCAGGCCAGTGTGCAGGCGGAACTCCTCTACTATACGGAGAAATAACCCATGAAATTTTCATCCCTGTTCAAGCTGGGCCTTGCCTTTATTCTCGGTGTTCTCCTGACAGCGGCTTTTTTCCTGTGGCCCTATGGGGAGGAGGATCACAGCACCCATGGAGATTCATCTTTGGGTGCAGAAGAAAGAATCATCCTTTATTATCGCCATCCCCACAATCCCCAGGTGACATCGGAAACTCCGCGTAAAGATGAGATGGGGATGGACTATATTCCTGTCTATGCCGATAGCGCAGGGGATGCTTCCGGCTCCGGTGTCCGGATTGCTCCTGAAACCCGACAGAACCTCGGGGTCCGCACGGCGAAGGTTCGCAGGGGAAGCCTCTCTCCCCTTGTGGAGGCCGTGGGCTATGTGGACTATGATGAAAATCTGCTTTCCCATGTGCATGTGCGTACCGAAGGCTGGGTGGAGCGCCTTGTCGTGCGCACGGCTGGGGAGAGGGTGAAAAGGGGAGCGCTGCTCTTTGAATTTTACTCGCCTCAGCTGGTGAATGCCCAGGAAGAATATCTGCGGATCCTGAACCTCGGGCAGCCAGCAGTACGGCAGGCGGCCCGCGATCGTCTGCTGGCTCTGGGGATGGGCAGACCGACCCTTGAAGCGCTGGAAAAAGATCGCAGAATACGGACCCTGATTCCGGTGTTTGCCCGTCAGGACGGGGTGGTCAGCGAGCTGGGTATCCGCGAAGGCATGTTTGTGACTCCGGCCATGGACATTATGACCCTGGCCGATCTTTCGAGAATCTGGATACAGGTGGAGGTTTTTGAACATCAGGCGTCTCAGATTGCAAGGGGACAGAGGGCGATTCTGGATATGCATCCTGTGCATGGGGGCCGCCTTCAAGGTGAGGTGGCTTTCATTTATCCGGCCCTGGATCCCAGGACACGGGCTTTGCGGGTGCGTTTGAGTTTTCCCAACCCTGAGGGGCGGCTGAAGCCTGGCATGTTTACAAGGGCGCGCATTCTGGGAGAACCCTCAGAGAACATTCTCCTGATTCCGGTGGCCAGTCTGATCCGAAGCGGCAACAGCCAGCGGGTGATTGTGGATCGTGGGGAGGGGCGCTTTGAAGCCCTTGATGTGGAAGTCGGCCTGATCACCGATGATGAGGTGGAAATTTTTGCCGGTCTTTCTCTTGGCGACAGAGTGGTGGTGTCAGGTCAGTTCCTGATTGATTCGGAAAGCAGCCTTCGGGCCTCCTTTATGCGCATGCAGCCTCTGGAAGAGCCGCCGTTGGCATCGGACAGGGCGGTGTGGGCCAGAGGTGTTTATAAGGGGGCAGGAGCCAGTCCGGGATCCATCCATGTCAGCCATGAACCCATTGTGGCGCTGGGCTGGCCTGCCATGGCCATGGATCTGGATCTTAAAGAAGGGCTTCAGCTTCCAGCAGATTTCCATGAAGGCATGGAGATGGAATTTGCTTTGGAGCAGGTGGATGAGGTGACCTTCCGCATTGTGGATCTGCGAAGTCTGGAGGTGGCCCCGTGATTAACGCCATAATCCGATGGTCGCTGCGTAACCGTCTGCTGGTTCTCCTTGCCAGTATCTTTCTGGCTGTCTGGGGGGTGTATTCCCTTTATAAAACACCCATGGATGCCATACCCGATCTTTCCGATGTGCAGGTCATCATCAAGACAAGCTATCCCGGGCAGGCCCCTCAGGTGGTGGAGCAGCAGGTGACCTATCCCCTTTCCAGCGCCCTTTTGGCTGTGCCCAAGGCAACGGCGGTGCGGGGATACTCCATGTTCGGAGACTCGTATATCTATGTGATTTTTGAGGACGGCACGGATCTCTACTGGGCCAGGGCAAGGGTGCTGGAATATCTCAGCCAGGTTGCGGGCAATCTGCCCGAAGGGGCAAGGCCTTCTTTAGGGCCCGATGCCACAGGGGTGGGCTGGGTTTTCCAGTATGCCCTGACAGACCGCAGTGGCAGACACGACCTTGCGCAGCTGCGCAGCCTTCAGGACTGGTTTCTTAAATATGAACTCCAGACCGTGGAAGGGGTTTCCGAAGTGGCCACCATCGGTGGCATGGTACGCCAGTATCAGATTGTGCTGGATCCCCATCGCCTGCGTTCCTATGGCCTGACTCCGGCGCAGGTGGCCGATGCCGTGAGGGCCGCAAACCTTGAGAGCGGCGGTTCTGCCATCGAGATGGCCGAGGCGGAGTACATGATCCGCGCCAGGGGCTATATCCAGAATCTGGAGGATCTGCGGCAGGTTCTTCTGAGCCGAAGCCCTGAAGGCACCCCCCTTCTGCTGGGGGATGTGGCGGAAATCACCACAGGACCCCAGATGCGTCGGGGGATTGCCGAGCTCAATGGCGAAGGCGAGGTGGTGGGGGGCATTGTGGTGATGCGTTCCGGAGAAAACGCCCGGCTTGTGATTGAACGGGTGAAGGAAAAGCTGGATCAGCTTCGTCCGGGCCTGCCTGCGGGTGTGGAAATTGTCACGACCTATGACCGATCCAGCATCATTGAGCGGGCAGTGGAGAACCTGCGGGATACCCTGATCAAGGAACTTCTTGTTGTTGTGCTGGTCTGCATGCTCTTTCTCTTTCACTTCCGCTCTTCCCTTGTGATTGCCATCAGCCTGCCCTTAGGCGTTCTCGGTGCCTTTGTCATCATGAAGCTCCAGGGGATCAATGCCAACATCATGTCCCTTGGTGGGATTGCCATTGCCATCGGTGCCATGGTGGATGCCGCCATTGTCATGATCGAAAATGTTCATAAGCATATGGAGCATGGAAAAGAAAGGGAGGCTCTTGAGCACTGGGCTTTGATCCGGGAAGCTTCCGAGGAAGTGGGGCCTCCCATCTTTTTTGCCCTTTTGATCATCACCATCAGTTTTTTACCCGTATTCACCCTGGAAGCCCAGGAGGGCCGTCTTTTTGCTCCCCTGGCCTTCACCAAGACCTATGCCATGGCCGTGTCGGCTGGTCTTGCCATTACCCTGGTCCCCGTGCTGATGGGGTATTTCATTCGCGGCCATATTACGCCGGAGCAGAAAAACCCCTTGAATCGTATGCTCATTGGGATCTATCGGCCGGTCATTCGCGTTTCTCTGGATTATCCGGCTACGGTTCTGGTGCTGACCCTGGTGGTCAGTCTCAGCATGGTTTACCCTGTGCTGCGTCTGGGTTCGGAATTCATGCCCACCCTGGATGAGGGGGACCTCATGTACATGCCCACCACCCTGCCGGGGATTTCCGTGGGAAAGGCCAGCGAACTTCTGCAGCAGACGGACAGGCTCATTAAAACCCTGCCCGAGGTGAAAAGCGTTTTTGGTAAAACAGGACGGGCGGAAACCGCCACGGACCCGGCTCCCCTCACCATGCTGGAAACCACCATACAGCTGAAACCCCGGGAAGAATGGCGGCCCGGCATGACCACGGCAAAGCTTATTCAGGAGCTGGACAGTCTGGTGCAGCTGCCCGGTGTCACCAATGCCTGGGTCATGCCTATCCGCACCCGCATTGATATGCTGGCGACAGGGATCCGGACTCCTGTGGGGGTCAAGGTGGCGGGAACGGATCTCGGAGTGATCCAGAAAATCGGAAGTCAGATTGAAGAGGTGATCCGCGGTGTTCCGGGAACCACGTCCGTGTATTCGGAGAGGGTCACGGGCGGTCGCTACATTGAGGTGGAAATCGACCGGCCTGCTGCGGCGCGTTATGGGCTCCATGTGGCGGATATTCATGGGGTGATCCGCACGGCGGTGGGTGGCATGAACATCAGTACTACCGTGGAAGGACTGGAGCGCTATCCCATCAACCTGCGCTACCCGAGGGATGTGCGGGATTCCCTGGAAAAACTGCAGAAACTTCCCCTGGCAACGCCGAGCGGGGTATGGGTCAGTCTGGAGCAGGTGGCAGAAGTGAAGATCACCGACGGGCCTCCCATGATTCGCAGTGAAAATGCCCGGCTCAGCGGCTGGGTCTATGTGGATATTCAGGGAAGGGATCTCGGATCCTATGTCAGCGAGGCCAGGGATGCGGTGGCGCGCTATGTGGCGCTTCCTCCGGGCTATTCCATCAGCTGGTCAGGCCAGTATGAATATATGGAGCGGGCCAATGCCCGACTCAAGCTGGTTATTCCCCTGACCCTGGCCATCATTCTCCTTTTTTTATATTTGAGCTTTGGTCGTGTCGGCGAAGCCCTGCTCATCATGGCGACCCTGCCCTTGTCCCTGGTGGGGGGATTCTGGCTTCTTTATCTTCTGGATTATAATCTCTCCATCGCCGTTGGAGTGGGGTTCATTGCCTTGGCCGGTGTGGCTGCGGAGACCGGTGTGGTGATGCTGGTTTACCTGGATCAGGCCCTGCGCAGGTGTGAGGAAAAGGCCGCTCAGGAGAAGAGGGGGGTCCATGTTGCAGAACTGCGGGAGGCCGTTACCGAAGGTTCCCTCATGCGGGTAAGGCCCAAAATTATGACCGTTGCCACCATTATCATTGGTCTTTTACCGATTATGCTCAGTACGGGAACAGGCGCAGAAGTGATGCGTCGCATTGCAGCGCCCATGGTGGGCGGGATGGTCAGTGCCACACTTTTGACCCTCGTGGTTCTGCCGTCTGCTTTTTTCTTGTGGAAAAGGCATGCCCTGCGGGCTCAGTCACCCCGGACATAGGTTTGCATCCGGAATGTTATTTTCCGTAGAGGGTAGAAAGGAGAAAAACATGGGACAAAAGAGATCGCCTCTGGCTTCCGGGGTTCCTTATCTTGGATTCTGTATTTTTTTGTTTCTTCTGATCTGGGTGCCGAATACCTTTGAGCCTGTGATCCGGAATGATCATAACCGCAATATCGAAATCCCGGAAAAGCTTCTGCACGAGATGAGGGTGAAGGTTGCCTACAATGAAGATACGGCTTTTTTTCGTTTTGAACTGCCTACCCCAGAACCTTCCTGGTATCATGATTACTGGATTTACCAGGGAAACGGACAATGGCATCGACAGGGGCGGTCTCCTGTAGGCAGAGAGCCGGAGCGGCTTTACGAAGATCGGATTTCTTTTTTTCTGGATGATGGAGGTGTGCCGGAATTTAGCAAATGGGGGGGATTCATAACCGCTTCCGGACGGGAAATGCGTTTTTTTACCCATGCCGCCTCCCAGGAGGTTCGTGAACATCCCTATCTGGGTGCCAAAGGGCAGTCGGATCTCCGCAAATGGCTGCCGGAAACCCGGACAGATCCGCATGACTGGCGTACGATAAAGCCGGAAGAAGAACTGATGGATCTTCGCAGGGCGGGCTATTTTCTGGATCTGTGGCAGTGGCGTTCGCACCGGAGCAATCCCATTGGGTGGTCAGATGACCAGTATATTCTGGACTACCGCTGGAGTGACGAAGGAACAGGAATGTACACCACAAACTGGGATGAGGAGAAGGGCCAGCCCCGTTTCATGTTTGATCCTGAAAAAACCGGTCAGTACGCCATGCGTTGGGAAAAGGTGCAGCAGCAGGGATATGGTCAGCAGGATATGCTGCGTTATGCGCTCATTCTGGGGAATGAGCGGATAGAAGGCAATACCCTTGCCTTTGATGTGAACCATGACTGGCAGGTTGGAGATGTAATTCCCAGACGCTTGTTGCGTGTTCCTTCCGGATCACGCGGAAGCATCCATGCCAATGGGATTTATAAAAATGGGAACTGGGAAGTGGATCTGTGGCGTGCCCTGGATACAGGGGCGGAGCTTGATGATAAGACACTCAGACATCAGGGAATGTACCAGGTTGCCTTTGCAGCGCATATTTTATCCACGGGAAGTCGTTGGCATTATGTCTCCTTTCCCAAAACCCTGGGACTCAGCCGTCATGCAGATATTGTGGCCGTGCATTTTGAGGGAAGTGTACCTCCATGGGAACAGATTCCGTGGACGACTCTGACCCTGTTTTATCCCGGCCAGATAAACTGGTCTTATCTGATCAGTCCCGCCCATGCAGGGGCAAAACAGATTGCAGCGGGAAAGCCTCTGTGGGAGGGGCATGATGAACAGAGTCTTGCCCGGTATGCGGTGCAGAATCAGTTCCGTCAAGAGATTCGGCGGCAATGGGTAGAGACCCTGTCTGCCCTCGTGTTTACCCTTATTCTGTTCAGCGTGGCAACCATCCTTGTGGCACCTCGCTCGAATGGCCTGAAACCAAGGGAGGAAGAACGATGAAAGCGGCTTATCATTCCATACTGGTGCATCTGGCGACCGGACCTCTGGTGATGGCTTTTGTGGTTGCCACCTTTTATGTCTGGTTTCCTGTCAGAGGGGACGGTATTCTGGCAAAGTTTCGGCAGGCCAGCGATTCTGTGGTTCTGTATTCCGTTCTTTTTGGCGCTATGATGATGGGGTTGGCCTTTGTCACGGGTTTTCTGCTGATTCCGGCAGAAGCTGTTCTCAACAGTCCTATTACGAAAAATAAAATCACATTGTCCGCTTTTGCCATGGTTTTCTGGTGTACCTGGCTGGTTTTGCGTTATCGAAGCGGCCGACAACTTTGGAGCTTGCGGGGATATGTGGGCCATTACGCTTACCTGATGCTTGTTGCAGGCACCATGTCCCTTGTTGCGGTGAACAGCATTGGCGGGGATATCGCAGGACGGCCCAGTGGTTATGAAGCCCTTGCCGCAACCCTGGGGTTCCAGACAAGGAAGACTCTGTATTTTCCGACGTGGATGAATGTCCTTCTGCTGGCGACAGGAATACTCGCTTTGATCCTGGCCTTTGTCCGGAGAAAAAATACAAAAAAAACAAGATGATGCGGTGTCTTGATTCTGTGTGTGAGCAGGAGGTGCTGAGACCCTGTTTTTAGGTGGCAGAATATCCATCACCCTTAAAAGGAGTACGGTATGAAAAAGATGATTCTCATCCTCGCCCTGATTTTTCCCTTTGTCTTCTGCACAGCTCCCATGGCCAGCAGTCACAGCCATGGGGATCATCACGGGGCGGCAGAAGCCCGTGAGGGTAAAGTTGTTACGGGCATGGGCCTTGTGACAGCCCTGAATCCTGCGGCAAAGAGCATCACCCTGAAGCATGAGCCCATCCGGGAGCTGAACTGGCCCGCCATGACCATGGCGCTGGCTCTGGAAAGTCCCGACCTCGCCAAAGGTCTTAAGGTTGGCGACAAGGTGGCGTTTAAACTTAAACAGCTTTCCGCCACGGAGTATGTCATTACGGAGATCACAAAACATTGAACAGAAAAAATCCCATGGGTTTATGCCCTCTGGACATGAGGCTGTGAGGGGCATAGACACAGAATTGTGTGAGGTGATCCGCACAGAATCCTGATTGGGTGTCAGTTTTGCTGTGAACGAAAAACGAGCCATTTTGCGGGAGGGTGAAAAATGAAAAGAGCGCATGGATGTTTATACGTTTTTACAGGCGTTTTATTTCTGTTTCTGACGGGCTGCTCAGCAATTCATTCCGGAGGATCTTCCGTTTCAGATGCCACAGGTGCTGACGCCCATGCCGGACATGGCGTTGCGCTGTCCTCGCCCCAGGGTGCGGATGCTGCCCATGCTGGGGATCATGGGGGGGATGAGCGGATGAAAATGATGCATGGGCACATGGGGAAAATGAAGGAACGGATGGAAAAGATAAAAGCCTCTGAGGATCCGGAAGAGCGCAGGCGGCTCATGAAGGAGCACGCGGCGGATATGAAAAAATGTATGGAAATGATGAAGACCATGCCAGGGTGTAAAATGGAAAAGGCCGGGGACGATAAAGGTGGCATGGATATGAAGACAATGGCGGCCTGCCAGCAGAATATGGCGATGAAAATGGATATGATGGAGCTTGTGGTTGAAGGAACCCTTGAGTCTCTGAAAATGGAAAAATAAGTTTTCCCCCGTGATTTTTTGAAAAACCGGGCCCTTTTTCGAGGGGCCCGGTTGTATGTTGGGGATGTGGCGTTTTTTTCGGATCGTAGATCCTGATTCCTGTTTTTAAAGGTGGAGACTTTATTCGTCAAGGGAGTCTCAGAGTTTATCTGTAGACTTTTTTAGCCTAAGCGTAAAAAACAAGCCTCTTTTAAATAGTAAAAATCTATTCCTGTCATCAATTTCATCCAGATTATCTGTTTGACTCCCCTCCCTTGCCTTTCTATAAGACATAACCGAATTTTACCAATCCGCTCCATTTAAAAATTCTATCTTAATAAGGATAAAGCCTGAGCCCACTCGAAATTTTACGGAGAAGGGCAGGGATCGCCAAAGTCTTATTCGGAAGTAAAGGGAGGATACATGACAGCTGAAGCGGTACGCGTCGGCGGTGCTGCCGGAACCATCTGCAAGATGGCCCGGGAAATGGTTCCTGACGGGAATCTCAACGCCTGCCTTACCTGTGGTACCTGTTCCAGTGGCTGTCCCGCCACAGGACAGTTTGACATGGACCCGCGGAAATTTCTCCGCATGGCCGTGTTGGGGATGGATGAGACCCTGGAAAAGCATCCCTGGGCCTGGGTCTGCACCATGTGCAGGCGTTGCTATGATGTCTGCCCCATGAAGATTAATATTCCGGCACTCATCTTTGAGATCCGCGCCCGCTGGCCCGAGGAAGAAAAACCCAAAGGCGTTCTGGAGTCCTGCAGGCTGCACGTGAAATCCCGTGGTGGTGCCATGGGGGTTCCCTTTGAGGATTTCAAGTTCACGGTGGAGGATCTGGCAGAAGAATGTCGGGAGCAGCCGGGTTTTGAAGAGCTTCAGGCCCCCATTGACAAGCCCGGAGCCATGTATGCCCTGAACCAGAACTCAAGGGAGCCCGTGGTGGAGCCCGATGAGCTTCTGCCCCTCTGGAAGATCCTCCACACCGTTGGTGCGGACTGGACCTATTATTCCGAGATGTGGGCCGGTGAGAACTACTGCATGTTCCTTGCCGATGACAAGTCCTGGGAGTATATCGTCCGGGCCCAGGTGGAACACCTGAACAAGCTGGGTGTGAAGTATTTTGTGAACACCGAATGCGGTCACTCCTTCTATGCCATTTATGGGGCTTTGCGGCGCTTTAACATTCAGGCCAATTTTGAGTTCATTTCCATCATCCAGCTTTATGCCAAATGGATACGGGAAGGAAAACTCCCCGTGAATTCAGACTGGAACAAGGAGCTGGGCATCAAGTTCACGGTGCAGGATCCCTGCAACATCATCCGGAAGTCTCTCGGTGATGAAATGGCCGAAGACCTGCGTTTTGTGGTGAAAACCGCCGTGGGTGAAGAAAATTTCATCGACATGGTGCCCAACCGTTCCAACAACTATTGCTGCGGCGGTGGGGGCGGGGCCCTTCAGGCGGGATTCACGGAGCAGCGTCGGGCTTACGGTAAAATCAAGTTTGATCAGATTGATAAAACCGGTGCGGCCTATGTCATTACCCCCTGCCACAACTGCCATGCCCAGGTGGAAGACATTGGTCATCATTTTGGCGGGGAGTATCACACCGTGCATCTGTGGACCATTCTCTGCCTTTCCATGGGGATTCTGGGTGAAAACGAGCGTACCTACCTGGGGCCGGATCTTGCGGATTTTGGCCTGTAGGCAGGGGAACTGTCAGGCGTGAGGAGGAGTTAAACAAGATGTCAGAAAAAACCATAGGATCCGTTCTCATCGCTGGCGGCGGGATTGCCGCCATCCAGGCGGCGCTGGATCTGGCCGATTCCGGCTACTATGTCTATATGGTGGAAAAATCACCGTCCATCGGCGGGGTCATGGCCCAGCTGGACAAGACCTTTCCCACCAACGACTGCTCCATGTGCATCATGAGCCCCAAGCTTGTGGAAGTGGGGCGGCATATCAATATCGAGCTGGTGACCCTGGCGGAAATCCGGGATATCCGGGGTGAGGCGGGCAATTTTGAGGTGGAGGTCTTCCAGAAGGCCCGGTATGTGGACATTGATAAGTGTATCGGCTGCGGAGCCTGCGCTGAAAAATGTCCCAAAAAGGTGGCGGATGAGTACAACATGGGCCTTGCCAAACGCAAAGCCATCTATGTGCCCTATCCCCAGGCCGTGCCCCTGAAATACACCATTGATGCGGCCAACTGTATCAAGCTTACCAAGGATAAATGCGGTAACTGCGAGAAGGTCTGCCCTGCGGATGCCATCAATTACAAGGACACGGATAAGACCCTCACCCTGAATGTGGGTTCCGTGATTCTGGCCACGGGCTTTTCCGCCTACAATCCTTCGGGCAAGGATTTCCTCAACTATGATCGCAGCAAGGATGTGGTCACCTCTCTGGAATTCGAGCGGCTTCTTTCCGCATCCGGCCCCTTCCAGGGCCATGTGGTGCGCCTTTCTGATCATGAACATCCCCACAAGATCGCCTGGCTGCAGTGCGTGGGATCAAGGGATGTGAACACCTGCAAGAACGGCCACTGCTCTTCCGTATGCTGCATGTACGCCATCAAGCAGGCCATCATTGCCAAAGAGCATGATCCGGAGCTGGAAACCAAGATTTTCTATATGGACATGCGTACCCATGGCAAGGGGTTTGAGGACTGCTACAATCAGGCCAAAAATACCTATGGGGTGAAGTTCCAGCGCTGTCGGGTGCATACGGTATATGATAACCCCGATGGTCCGGGACAGGTCTTGGAATACATTGATGAGAACAACCAGCGGGTGACGGAAGTTTATGACATTGTTGTCCTTTCCGTTGGGATGGAAATCAATGAGGAAGTCCGGGCCAATGCCGCCCAAATGGGTATTGAGCTGACCGAAGGCGGTTTTGTCAAAACCTCCACCTTCAGGCCCGTGGCCACCACCCGCGAGGGGGTTTATGTCTGCGGGGCTTTCCAGGGCCCGAAAGATATTCCCCAGTCCGTTGTGGAGGCAGGGGCTGCGGCCCTCAACGCCGGAGCAGGCCTTGTGGCGGCCCGCAACACCCTGACCCGTACCGTGGAAAAGGTGAAGGAAAACGATATCCGGGGCGATCGTCCCCGCATCGGTGTCTTTGTCTGCCACTGCGGGATCAACATTGCAGGAGTCATTGATGTGGAAGCGGTGCGGGATTATGCCGCAAGTCTTCCCTATGTGGAATATGTGACCAACAACATGTACTCCTGCTCCCAGGATACCCAGGACGGCATGACCAAGGTGATCAAGGAAAAGGGCTTAAACCGCATTGTTGTGGCGGCATGCAGCCCCAGAACCCATGATCCCCTGTTCCAGGAAACCCTCATCAATGCAGGGCTGAACAAGTACCTCTTTGAGATGGTGAACATCCGCAATCACGGTTCCTGGGTACATAAGGACCAGCCTGCGGAAGCCACCCTGAAGGCGAAAGAACAGGTTCGCATGGCCGTGGCCAAGGTGGCCCTGTTCGAGCCCCTTTCCGAAGCCACCCTTGAGATTGACCAGAACGTGCTGGTCATTGGCGGCGGGATTTCCGGTATGGCGGCTGCCAAGGCCCTTTCCACTCAGGGCTACCATGTGACCCTTGTGGAGCGGGACAAGGCCCTGGGCGGTCAGGCAAGAAATCTCTATGTCACGGCAAAGGGCGAGTCCATTGAAGAAGGCCTTGCCGACATGGTCAACAGCGTGGCTGTGGATGAAAAGATTGATGTGCTGCTGGAATCGAGCCTTAAAAATGTGGAAGGCTTTGTGGGTAACTTTGTCAGCACCATTGAGACAAAGGGCAGTGAAAGGGAAATCCGCCATGGGGTGGCCATCATTGCCACAGGGGCTGAAGAATACAAGCCCACGGAATACCTCTACGGCAGCTCCGATAAGGTGGTGACAGGTCAGGAGCTGGATATTCTGATGAAAGCCCATGATGCCAGGGTGGACAAGGCAGAGTCTGCGGTCTTCATCCAGTGCGTGGGTTCCCGTGAACCGGGCCGAACCTACTGTTCCCGCATCTGCTGCACCCATACCATGGTGAGTGCCCTGCACCTGAAGGAGAAGAAGCCGGACATGGATGTCTTTGTCCTGTACCGGGATATCCGCACCTATGGGGAAAAGGAAGCGCTTTACAAAAAGGCCAGAGAAAAGGGCGTGATTTTTGTGCGTTACTCCCTGGATGCCAAGCCGCTTGTGAAAGAAGCCGAAGGCAAGCTGCTTATCCGGGTAAACGATCCCATCATCCAGCGGCCCCTTGAGATTGCAGCGGATCTTCTGGTACTGGCCTCTGCGGTGAAACCCTTTAAGGATGAGCGTCTGGCCCAGTTCTTTAAGGTGCCCCTCAACGATGACGGCTTCTTTGTGGAAGCCCATGTGAAGCTGGCCCCCAGTGATTTTGCAACGGACGGGGTCTTCCTTGCGGGTCTTGCCCATTATCCCAAGCCCATTGACGAATCCATCGCCCAGGCCCAGGCGGCTGCAGCACGGGCGACAGGCCTTCTTGCCAGAAAGACCATCAACACTTCCGGTCAGGTGGCCTATGTGAATTCCGAACTCTGCTCCGGGTGCAGTGTCTGTGTGGCGGTTTGCCCCTACAACTCTCCGGGTATGATTCTGGAAGGGCCGAGGGCGGGCAAGGCGGAAATCAATCCCGTGCTCTGCAAGGGCTGCGGTGCCTGTGTGGCCTCCTGTCGCTCTGGGGCCTTGAATCTCAAAGGCTTTGAGGAAGGGCAGATTCTGGCCATGATCAATGCGGCCTGATGATGAAATAAATTAAGACCGGTGGTGGATCGCCGGTCTTTTCAAGAATCATATGCGCCCTTGAAAAAGGGTGTGGGGAGGCTTCCTATGCAGGAGTTTGAACCTAAAATCATTACCTTTCTGTGCAACTGGTGCACCTACGGAGCCGCAGACCTTGCGGGCGTGAGCCGTTTTCAGTATCCGGCCAACATGCGCATCATCCGTCTGCCCTGTTCCGGGAGGGTATCGCCCAAGATGATCCTTGCCGCCTTCCGTAACGGGGCGGACGGGGTCTGGATTTCCGGGTGTCATCCCGGAGACTGTCATTACATCACGGGTAACTACTATGCCCGTCGTAAATTTACCCTGTTAAAGGAACTTTTGGAGCATACGGGGCTTGAGCCGGGTCGTATCCAGTTTTCCTGGATTTCTTCCGCAGAAGGCGTGAAATTTGCCGATGTGGCCCGCACCGTGATTGCCGAGGTAAAGGCCCTGGGGCCTGCATCCAAAGGCATGAGCAAGGCCCTGCCCATGAGTCAGGAGGTGGCGTAGATGGCTGATGTCGCCCTGAAAATAAGAGAAATTGCAAAGAGTCTTCTGGATGCGGAGAAGGTGGATGTGGTGATCGGCTTCAAAAAGGGAACGCTTCCCGTCATGAGCGAGCCGACGATTATCCGCAAGGCATCGGATACGGAGACCCTGATCTGGGACGCCACCTGCCGTCTCAACCTGTGCAAC
>NZ_JAVETM010000039.1:0-32600 GCF_034006065.1 Desulfobotulus sp.
CTCACGGGTCTCGGCGTTGCCCGCAATGACTCCATAGGTGAGGTAAAGAACATAGATATGGGTGGCAAAGCTTGCCAGGGCAACGCCGAGACCCGTGAGGATCCCCCCTGCAATGGCAACCTTTCTCGGACCGATTTTATCCTGTAGCCTGCCTGCAAAAATGACTGCAACGGAAAAGCAGGCCAGGGTCAGGGAAAAGGTGAAAACCGTATCCCCCGGCGTCCAGCCAAAGGCTTCCACCAACGGTTTATTGAAAAGGCTCCAGGTGTAAATGGCACCGAGACTCAGCTGCATGAGCAGTGAACCCGCCACAACCAGCCAGCGATTGGGAAGTTTTGCTTCTTCATACCGTGCTTCCATGAATGCCCCCTTTGGATAATGAGTGTGTGAGATTATGGATTGCTCCAGAAAACAGTGATCACAGACAGGATAAAAAAATCCCCGGCCCCTGGGCGCAGTACGGGCGTCAGGATAAAGACAGACCATCCGGGTTCTTAAACAGGTATCAGGACAGAAGTATCAGACCTCGTCGGGTCTCCAAGAACATGCAGCCTTGTGCGGACAGACCAGGACGTCTTTTCGGTCTGATTGAAAAGGGCCGGGAACCCTCCCTGTTCTCGGAGAGATGGGGGGCAGAGAGAGTTCCCGGCGCGGGAGAGAAAGGGCCAACCCTATAAAGCCCTTTTGCCTCATACGGCCATGCGAATATCCGATTGAAAACCCGATACATGCAGCTTGCGCTTCCAGATGTTCATGGCTGCGGCTTCGCGCATCAGTTCTTCCCTGTAATCCGGGTGGGCGATGGCAATGAGCGCCTCGGCCCGTTCCCAGGTGCTTTTACCTTTAAGATTGGCCATACCGAATTCCGTCACCACCCAGTGGGTCACCGTTCTCGGGAGGGTCACAATGGTGCCGGGCTCAAGGGTGGGGCGGATGCGGCTTTTGCGGTTGCCCGCCTTGTCCGTCTGAGTGGATCGCAAACAAATGAAGCTCTGCCCACCCTCGGAATGATAACAGCCAAAGGCGAAATCAAACTGGCCGCCTGTCCCTGAAATGTGGCGGATTCCAGAAGATTCGCTGGAAATCTGACCATAAAGATCCACGTCCACGGCATTGTTAATGGAAACGGCCCTGGGGTTGGAAGCAATACGGGAAGGCGTGTTCACGTAGTTCACAGGATAGCTGGCGCAAAGCGGATTGTTGTGCAGAAAATCGTAGAGCCTCTGGGATCCCAGAGCAAAGGTGTAGGTCATTTTGCCGGGAAGGTCCCGCTTGTAACGACCTGTGATTCGCCCCGCCTCATACATGTCAATGTAGCTGTCCACCAGCATTTCCGTATGCACACCGACGTCCCGGATGCCCGAATCCGCAATCATCCGGCCGATGGCGTTGGGAAGGCCGCCGATGCCAAGTTGCAGACATGCGCCGTCTGGAATTCTTGAAACCACATATTCTGCGATCTTCATGTCTTCCCCGGAAACGGCGGGTTCCTTGAGGCTGAACATGGGCGCATTGTCCGATTCCACGATAAAATCCACTTCCGAAATATGCAAAGACTCGTCATAACCGCCGTGGCATACGGGGATGTTGGTGTTCACTTCCACCACAATGGTTCTGGCGCTTTCCGCCTGGGCCCTCTGAACGGAGTTGGCTACACCGTAGTTAAAGAAGCCATTGCTGTCCATGGGCGCGCAGCGTACAAAAAAAACATCGGTTTCAATGTCCCGCTCATAATGCCGGGGACCTTCGTGGTAAAGAAGGGGAATATAGCTGCAAAGCCCTTTGTCATGCAGAATTCTGTCTCCGCCTGTGAAATGCCAGTTGTTATAAAGGAAACGCTGACCCGTGGGGTCGGCCAGGGCCACGGCGGCAAGGCCTGGGAAGGCAACGGCGCGGATCTTCACTTCTTCAAGCTCGTCAACCCGTTTGGCCAGAGCCGCATCCAGGGTCAGGGGAGCACAGAGAAAGTTGCCATAATCCACCCACTGTCCCGAACGCACCACGGAAACTGCCTGTTCCGGGGATACCCGCTTTGCACGGTAAAGGGCCTGTAAATCCATGATGTCCTCCTTTGGTTGGCGCCGCGTCGGGCGGCATTGGCTTGGGTTGCCGATAACCAATTGCAAGACACGGGCCAACACATAAAACCCTTGCCGATTCAGGCTTTTTGCAAAAAAATAAAAGCCGCACCCCCGAAAACCTCCCAGGGGTGCGGCAAAGATGACGCATGCTCAGCAACGACACGGAACAGTGTTTATGCAGAAATCCAGCGATTAGAGGCTTTCACCATGATCCGGCAATTGCGCCGCATCATGCGGCATGTTTGCCGCAGCATCTTCCCGCAAGCCATATCGATTCATTTTTCTTTCCAGGGTCCTGCGATCCACCCCAAGGGCCTCCGCCGTATGCCCCCTGTGCCCGCCGCAACGTTTCAGGGTTTCAAAAATCACATCCCGCTCATAGAGGTCCAGCCGCTCCTTCAGGCTGGCCTCCTGCCTCCCCTCTCCCTCCGATTCCCATGCCAGGGAAAGGTCCAGACTGCCCAGGGTCAGGTAGCGGTGCAGCACATTCTGCAGCTCCCGCACATTGCCGGGCCAGTCATAGCGTAAGAAGGTGGCCATGGTCCGCGCGTCCACCTCTTTCCTCCCATTTTCGCCATCCATGGAAGAAAGAAAGTGCTCCACCAGAAGGGAGATATCGGATTTCCTTTCCCGCAGAGGCGGCAGATAAATGGGAATGATGTGAAGCCGATAAAAAAAATCCTGACGCATCCGTCCTTCCGCCACCATCCCTTCCATGTTTCTGTGCGTGGCGGCAATGATACGGATGTCCGTGCGGATATTCTCCCGACCGCCTAAGGGTCTGAACCCGTTGCCCTCCAAGGCCCGGAGCAGCTTTACCTGCATGGAAAGGGGGATTTCCCCCACCTCATCCAGAAAAAGGGTACCCCCATGGGCCAGTTCCAGGAGTCCTTTCTTATCACTGCCCGCACCGGTGAAAGCCCCCTTCCTGTATCCGAAGAATTCGCTTTCCATGAGGTTTTCAGGAATGGCTCCGCAGTTTACCGGGATAAAGGGCTGGGCCGATCGCTGGCTTAAGGTATGGATGGCCTGGGCCACCAGCTCCTTTCCCGTGCCCGATTCCCCACGAATCACCACAGCGGCCCCGCTGCCTGCGGCCTGGAGAATACGGTCATACACCGCCTGCATTTCAGGACTTTTCCCCACAATACCATGAAAGCGGTAGCGGTCTTTCATGCTGGATTTAAGCCGCCGGTTCTCCTCCAGCAGCAGGGCCGTGCGTGAACGCATACGCTCTTCGGCCATCTTTCTTTCCGTGATATCCACCATCACTGTCTGTCGCAGCAGAACTCCGCCATCCTCTCCGCAGATGGGGGTGGTGACAATGGCGTACCAGCGCTCATCCACAGGATCCAGACGCTCCACCTCCACGGTTTTTCCGGAAAAGACATCCCCGTTCTCACACCAGGGGCAGGGCGTATCCCGGTTGTAGACCACAGCGTAGCAGGGTCCTGTATCCACATCCCGCCCCGTTCTTTCCACTAAGGGCCGGTTGATATAGGCCAGGCGATGGTCCTTGTGGCAGGTATACAAAAAACCCGTGAAATGCTCCACAATGGCGCGGAACTCCGCTTCGCGCTGCTTCAGGGTCTTGACCACCTCCTTTTCCGCTGTGACATTGACCAGGGTGGCCACACTGGTTGTGGTTCCCCGTATCATGTCCAGTTTAATCAGGATGTCGTGTACCTGCCCCTCCCGGTTCATCAGGCGACACTCATATTCTCCGGGTGCCGCCGCAGGATCCTGACGCCGCAGGTGGTGATAGCGCATCATACGCTCCAGATCCTCCTGCACAACAAAGCGCAGCCACGCGATTTTGCCTTCAATCTCTTCTTTGGAATAACCGAGCAATTCCTCGACCCGCTCATTGATGCGGCTGATGACATAGTCCGCTTCAATGACAATGGTGGGTGCCGTGGATTTCTCAAAAATCATGCGATAGAAACTGGCGTCTGCCTCGGCGTTTTCCGCACGCTCCCGCCAGGGATCCCTCCCCTCGCTCATCCTCCCCTCCCCTTTTTTTCCCGTTTTGATGGCATCCCCGCACCCGCACGCCTTTGCCATGAGGCGTCGGTACTCTCTTGTGATCCGCCTAAACCCATGCGCAGCTGAATGCAAAAGAGAAGCCCAAGCGATCAGGATTTCCCTTCACACCTTCTTTTTTATCTCTTCAGACCAGAAGCTGGACAGAGCCCAGGGTCAGCCAGGCCACCAGGGTATAGCGGGCCAGCTTGCCCAAAAGGGTGAACACCAGAAAACAAAAAAAATTCAGACGAACAAAGCCCGCCGCAAAAACCAGAGGATCTCCCAGAACAGGCACCCAGGAAAACAACAGGAGCCAGGATCCGTACCGGGCAATCCATGCCTGGGATCGCTGCCGTCTCTTTTCCGTAACTCCCACCCAGCCCCCCGCCTTGTTTCCCAGAAATTTTCCGAGAAAAAAGGTGGTGAGTGCGCCCAGCATATTGCCAAGGGTCGCCACAGCCACGGCAGATAAGGCGTTTTTTCCCCCAAGAATTCCTCCCACCAGCACCACCTCAGAAGCGCCGGGCAGCAGGGTGGCCGCCACAAAGGCTGAAAGGAAAAGTCCGGCCAGCCACAGATCATCGGTCCAGAGCATAAGCCATCCGTGAAAAATATCTGAATGCAAAAACCTGATCTCCTTGTCTCTGATCCGAAAAACGAAAACCCTCTTTCTGGATGAGGGTAACAAAAAAAAACCCGGAGGTCAGAAAAAACCCCGGCTTTCCTTCCGCCGCCCCCGTATTGACCTATGCCTGGTTTCTGACCTATGTTTCTCTCCAATGTGTTGAGGCGGATTCACCACAAGTTTTTCTTAAAGAACAAGGGAGTTTTCTCGCATGACTGCTTTAACGGAACTGGCCACAGACATTCTCAGCTTTCTCAAAGAATTCATCACCATCACCATGGACATCTGGCAGCACGGATTCATGGGAATTCCCATTGCCCGCTACCTTGCAGCCGCAGCCATTCTGCTCTTCTTTCTCATGCTCCGACGTACGGTGGTGCAGTGGGCGCTCCAACGTCTGAAAAATCTCAGCCAAAAAACCACCACCCGCCTTGACGACGAAGTGGTCGCCTCCCTTGAGCCGCCCATCCGTCTGCTTCCCATCATTCTTGGAATATTTTTTGCTTTACGTTTTCTGGAACTTCAAGGCGCAGCTGCGGAGTTTTCTGAAAAAATCATCCGATCCATGGTGGCTTTCATGATCTTCTGGGCGCTCTACTCCGCCATCCCCCCCATTTTCAGGCTTTTTGACCAGATCAAAGAGCGCATCGGCCAGGCCCTGCTGGACTGGACCCAGAAAGCCGTTAAAATCGCTGTCATGGTCATCGGGGCCGCCACCATTCTGGAAATGTGGGGCATCAAGGTCGGCCCTGTTCTGGCGGGTTTCGGTCTTTTTGGTGTGGCCGTGGCCTTAGGAGCCCAGGATCTCTTCAAAAACCTCATCTCCGGAATTCTCATCCTCACCGAACGCCGCTTTGGCACAGGCGACTGGATCCATGTGGAAGGCGTGGTGGAAGGCACGGTGGAGCAGATCGGCTTTCGTTCCACCCGCATCCGTCGTTTTGACAAGGCTCCGGTTTTTGTACCCAACAGTCGGCTTTCCGACAATACGCTCACCAATTTTTCCGCCATGACCCACCGCAGAATTTACTGGGTCATCGGCCTTGAGTACCGCACCGCCCTGGACGCCCTGCGTCGTATCCGCGACCGCATTGAAAACCACCTTCTCCAGAATGAAAAAATCGTTAACCCACCGGAAGTCCCCCTCTTTGTCCGGGTAGACCGTTTCTCCGATTCCTCCATTGATCTCATGGTGTACTGCTTCACCCGCACCACGATCTGGGGAGAATGGCTGGCCGCCAAAGAAGGGCTGGCCTTGGCGATCAAGGCCATTGTGGAGGAAGAAGGGGCTTCCTTCGCCTTTCCCAGCCGTTCTCTTTATATCGAAGTTCTGCCGGAAACGGAAAAACCCCAGCCCTTCATTCCCCCTGTCACCCAAGGAAACGCGCCATGATGCCTCTTTGCCACCAGCTCCTCCAGCTTGCTGAAAATGCCAAGGCCCTCATTACCTTTCTCTCCTCCGCAGAAACCCGGATCGCAGAAGAACTGGGCCTTGCTTTTGTCCTTTTCAGCCCAACATCCCAGTCGGTGCAGGAAAAGGATTTAAGATCCTTTCCTGTGGCCCACACCGAAGGTCTTCCCCAGGGGCCCCTGGATATGGTGGTTCCCATCAATCATGGCATGTCCGAAATTTTCCTTCAGCAGATCGCAGACATGGCGGGCCGCATCGCCCAGGTTCTTCACAGAAACATCTCCACCTATGAGCATCTGCGGATGTACAAAACCGTGTTTGAAAACACGGGAACAGGCACCATCATCATTGAAGAAGATATGACCATCACCTGCGCCAATGCAAGGTTTCAGGAAATGACGGGCTACAGCCGTCAGGAAATCCATGGGAAAAAACGCTGGTCCGAGTTCATCGTTCCTGAAGACAAGGACCGCATGCAGCAATACCACTACGGCCGCCGCAAACCCGGTAACAAGGTACCCACGGAGTACGAGTGCCGCATCACAGACCGCCACGGCCGCATCATGGATATCTATATGAAAGTGGGCGTGATTCATGGTACCCAGCGCAGCATTGCCTCCTTTCTTGACATCACCACCCGTAAACAGGCAGAAAACGCCCTGCGCCAGCGGGAAGCCCAACTCAACGCCATCATTGAGAATTTTGAGGGGTTCATCTTCGTCTATACCCGGGACATGCGCATCCGCTACATGAACCGCCTGCTTGTGGAGCGCACGGGCATGGATGCCACGGGCGCTCCCTGCGAAGACGCCCTTTCTGACCTCCAGAATCTCTTCACCCTGGGTATCCGTGAAAGGGTCTTTGCCGGAGAAACCCTGCGCATGGAGTTCCGCTGCCAGGATCGGGGCCAGTGGTTCTACGCCGTCAACTCCCCCATCTTTGACAGCAATGGCAAGGTGGAGCGCATCCAGGTCATTCTCATTGACATCACCCAGCGCAAGGAAGCCGAAGCCGCCCTCAAGGAAAGGGAGGCCAGCCTGCAGCAGGAAAACACCCTTTTGCGCTCAGGCCTCAGGGATCGATACAAATTCGGCAATATCATCGGTAAAAGCGCAAAAATGCAGGATGTGTATGATCTCATTCTCAAGGCTGCCGCATCCACAGCCAATGTCATCATTCTGGGGGAGTCGGGAACGGGCAAGGAGTTGGTGGCCCAGGCCATCCACAGGAGCAGTCCCAGACGGGACAAGGCCTTTGTGGTGGTCAACTGCGGCGCCATCCCTGAAAATCTCATGGAAAGTGAGTTTTTCGGCCACATCAAGGGATCTTTCACAGGCGCTGTGACAGACAAGAAAGGGTATATGGAAATGGCCGACGGCGGCACCCTTTTTCTGGATGAAATTGCAGAACTCCCGCTGACCCTTCAGGTCAAACTCCTCCGGGCCATTGAGGGCGGCGGCTACACACCCGTGGGCACTTCCACGCGAAGGGAAAGTGATGTGCGCATCCTCGCCGCCACCAACCGGGATCTGCGGGAGCATGTCCGCAAAAACCTCATGCGGGAGGATTTCTTCTACCGCATTCATATCATCCCCATCCATCTGCCCCCCCTGCGCAGACGGCGGGAGGACATCCCCCTGCTCATGGATCATTTTGTTAAACAGTTCGAAACCAAAGAAGATCTGCCCCCCCTCTCCGCCCAGATCATGGAAGCCTTCACGGCCTATGACTGGCCCGGCAATGTCCGGGAGCTGCAGAATACCCTGCACCGCTACCTTACCCTGAAAAAAATCGATTTCCCCGGTATGGACCAGGCCAAGAAGGCTTTTCAGGGCAGGGAAACCCACGAAGACATGGACGAAGACATGGATCTGCGCCAGGCCATGGAACACTGTGAAAAGGAATTCCTTCTCCGGACCCTGAAAAAACACCAGTGGCACAAGGGCCGCACGGCGGAAGCCCTGGGCATACACAGAAAAACCCTGTTCACCAAGCTCCGCCAGTTCCATATTGTATGAAGTCCGACCAGCCCAGAAGGCCCAGGCTTCCTCAGCACAGGGCAAGGCTGTCCAAGGGAAATGATGAGAACCATCCTCATATTGGGGTAAAAACGCCACAACACATTCGAAAACATTGTTTTTGTGCGTTTTTCCCCATCCTTCCCCCATGAATTGGGGTGAAAACACCACAACCCGACCCTATCCTTCCAAGGCCCTGAACGACGATAAAATCCGGGCTCAACAGAAAAAATCAACTTTTTTTCTTTCCCCTGTTTCATGTTCAACAAAATAAAAATTGAATAAAATCAGAATATCCACCCGCAAAAACTTCCAGGCCCTGTTCTTTTTCTTTCTTCTGTAAAAAAGCTGGCACGCTCCTCGCATAGAGATGTTCTCAAACCGGCGCGACGCATGAAAACCAGGAAATCCCAGTCATACCGCACAGGATATTACGGGGAAGCCGCCACAGGACATCAAGGAGGAAAAATGAGCCCCTACCAGGAAAGCTACAAAAAAAAGATGTGTACACCGGAAGAGGCTGTTCGTCAGATTAAATCCGGAGACTGGGTCGATTACGGCAACTTTGCCTGTGCCCCCCTCACCCTGGATGCCGCCCTTGCCGCCCGGGTCCACGAGGTGGAAGATGTCAAAGTCCGCGCCATGACCTACCCCGGAATGGCGGCTGTGGCCAAGGCCGACCCCACGGGCACGCGTTTTGTGTATAACAACTGGCATTTTTCCGGTGGCGACCGCAAACTCCATGATGCGGGCAACTGTTTTTATGTTCCCTTCCTCTTCCACGAAGGTCCTGGTTACTACGATATCATCAATTCCGATGTCTTCTGCGTGGCTGTGGCACCCATGGACGCAAGGGGATACTTTAACTTCGGTTCCTCCAACTCCATCCAGATGGCCGTTGCCAAGCGAGCCAAAAAGGTTATCGTAGAAATCAACCGCAACATTCCCCACTGCTATGGCGGATTCAACGAGGGCATCCACATCGATGAGGTGGATCTGATTGTGGAATCTGACCACAAACCCCTTTTCCAGCTTCCTTCCGCAGCTCCTTCGGAGATTGACGGGCGCATCGCAAAGCTCATCATGGAAGAAATCCATGATGGCTCCTGCATCCAGCTCGGCATTGGCGGCATGCCCAATGCCGTGGGGAAAATGATTGCTGAATCCGATCTTAAAGACCTTGGTGTACACACCGAAATGCTCGCAGACTCCTTTGTGGATATGTTTGAGGCCGGACGTATCACCTGCAAATATACCAAATACTGCCCCGGAAAAATGGCTTACACCTTTGCACTTGGCTCCCAGAAGCTCTATGATTTCCTTGATAAAAATCCCTTCTGCGCCAGTTATTCCGTTGATCTTGTGAACAAACCCGCCAATGTCTCCATGAATGACAAAATGGTGGCCATCAACAATGCGGTGGAAGTAGATCTCTTCGGTCAGGTTTCCAGCGAATCCTCCGGTCCACGACACATCTCCGGCACCGGCGGTCAGTTTGACTACACCTTTGGCGCCTACCATGCTCCCGGTGGAAAAAGCTTTATCTGCCTTTCCTCCACCACCAAGGGGAAAAACGGGGAACTGATCTCCCGCATCCGGCCGACCTTCACCCCCGGCTCCATCATCACCGTTCCCCGCACCGTCACCCACTGGGTGGTTACGGAATACGGGAAGGTGAACCTCAAGGGGAAATCCACCTGGGA
Organism: Desulfobotulus sp.; assembly: GCF_034006065.1. Lineage (NCBI taxonomy): Bacteria > Pseudomonadati > Thermodesulfobacteriota > Desulfobacteria > Desulfobacterales > Desulfobacteraceae > Desulfobotulus > Desulfobotulus sp. The sequence goes on from NZ_JAVETM010000039.1 coordinate 9,864, forward strand.
GCGGGCCGAAGCCCTGATCTCCATTGCACATCCCGATTTTCGTGACGAACTGGTTCAGGAAGCACAAAAAATGGGAATCTGGCGGGCCGGAGACAGAAAACACAAAATTCAGAACCCCGTCAATCTCTTGAAAACCGCTTAAAAAACAGTAGTATGAAGTATCAAATCACCTGATCGCGCCCCTGATATGGATCAAGGGCATTGCAAAAAAGCGCAAAACATGGTTTTACGGTTGGGTCATCGTTTGTTCATGAAACGTCTTCCTTTCCCCTTGATTACCCATAAAGGGGAAAGGACCGGCAGAACCCAGGCCGATATCGGACGAACACCTTTTTTCGCAACCCAGACGATAAAACCTTGCGCAAAAACGGTGCTCCGGTGCAACCGGGGCACCGAACACCCTAAAAACAATATTGACCTTCTCACCCAAAATCCTTGAAAAGGAGATTCCAAATGGCCCAATTGATTGCCGACCGTCGCGATGTGGATTTTGTTCTTCATGAACAATTTGAAGTGGCGGAACTTGCCAAAAATGACGCTTTTGCAGACTTCAACCGCAAAACCATTGACCTGATTGTCACCGAGGCCCGGAATCTGGCCATCAAGGAAATCCTGCCTCTGCAGAAAATCAGTGACAGTGGGTGCGAGTTTGATGCTGGCAAGGTGCGGGTTCCCGAAGCTTACCACAAGGTATACAAAAACTACTGCGACGGACAGTGGCTGGCCATGAGCGACTCTCCCGAGTGGGGTGGTCAGGGCATGCCCAAGGCCGTAGGCCTGGCGGCCAATGAATACTTCTATGGGGCCTGCAACTCCTTCATGCTCTTCCATATGCTCTCTCACGGCGCAGCCCGCCTCATTGAGAGCTTCGGCACCCAGGCTCAGAAGGATCAGGTCTTGAAAAACATGTATTCGGGCAAATGGTCCGGCACCATGCTTCTGACCGAACCCGACGCAGGCTCCGACGTCGGTGCCCTTACCACCGTAGCCAAGCGTAACCCGGACGGCACCTACTCCATCACCGGCGCAAAAATCTTCATCTCCGGCGGTGAACAGGATATGGTGGAAAACATCATCCACCCCACCCTGGCCCGTATTGAAGGCGCCCCCGCAGGCACCCGCGGTATCTCCCTTTTCATGGTTCCCAAATACCGCATCAATGCCGACGGCTCCTTAGGCGAATTCAACGATGTGGTCTGCACGGGCATTGAGCACAAGATGGGCCTTCACGGCAACTCCACCTGCTCGCTCACCCTGGGCGGCAAGGGCCAGTGCATCGGCACCCTCATCGGCGAAGAAAACAAGGGCATGGCCGCCATGTTCCAGATGATGAACGAAGCCCGTCAGATGGTGGGGCTTCAGGGTTTTGCCAACGCCACAGCCTCCTTCATGTACGCCCTGGACTACGCCCGTCAGCGCATCCAGACCAAGCACATGACCGACCCCGCAGACGCAGGTCCCTCCGCCATCATCCGCCATCCGGACGTACGCCGCCAGCTCATGCTCATGAAAAGTCTGGTGGAAGGCATGCGCAGCCTGATCTATTTCAACGGCATGGTTCAGGATCGCCATCACCTCTCTGATAACGCCGAGGAAAAAGCCCGCCTCCGGGATCTGGAAGAAGTTCTCACCCCCATCATCAAGGGTTACATCACAGACAAGGCCTTTGAAGTCTGCTCCCATGGCGTGCAGGTTTACGGCGGTTACGGCTACATCGAAGAATATCCTGTGGCCCAGCTCCTCCGGGATACCCGCATCTTCCAGATCTATGAGGGTACCAACGGCATCCAGTCCATCGACCTTGTGGGCCGCAAGATGGGCATGAAAAAAGGGGCCGCCTTCATGGCCTTCCTGGAAGAAATCCGCAAAACCATCGAGCTGGCCCGTGGCATTGAAGCGGTCAGACCCCTGGCGGAAAACGTGGAAAAACTCTTTAACACCTACACGGAAACCGCAGCCATCCTGGGCAAGGCCGCAGGCAGCGACAAGGTACTGGACGCCTTTGCCTTCACCCATCCCTTCCTGGAAGCCACAGGGGATCTCACCATGGCCTGGATGCTCCTGTGGCGTGCCGCCGTGGCAGCTCCCAAAATTGGTCAGAAGAAAAAGGATGACCCCTTCTACCAGGGCCAGGTCATCACCGCCCGCTTCTTCATCAATACCCAGCTGCCCATCACCGCAGGCAGACTTGCTTCCATCCAGATTATGGACGGCGCAGCTGTCGCCATGGAAGACGCCAATTTCGGTGGATAATGCTTAAAAAAAGCCGGGGTTTTTAAAAACCCCGGCTCCTCATCATGGCTTCCGACAAACGCCCCCGCCGGAAGTCGTCTGTCGGCGCATCCTCCCCGGTGCGCCGACCTCTTTTTTATGCATCCACCTTTTTCTGACAGCCTTCCCCGTAGGTAGAAAAAAATTTTATATTCCAAACGGGTAATGCATAGTCGTTTTTAAAATACTGGCAAGCATGAACATCATGAAAATGCTTTTTATTTCAGGCTTAAGACTCTTCCTGCTTCATCGCCATGCGCACAGCTTTAGCAATGTCTTTACGCAAAACGGGTTTCATCACGCAATCCACAATCCCGCTTTTACGCAAGGTTTCTCTCTCCAGGGGTTCGCTGAATCCGGAACAGAGAATCACAGGAAAACCCGGACGGATTTTCTGGATTTCTCCGGCAAGGGCCGTTCCTGTCATCTTGGGCATGGTCTGGTCTGTGATGAGCAGATCAAAACTATCCGGCATACGTCCAAAAATACTCAAGGCTTCGGTACTTGACCAGCAGCCGGTTACCTCATAGCCGAGACTGATCAGGGTGTCCTGCAGCATATCCACAATCAGGGTTTCATCATCCACAAGAAGAATATGTCCCTTGCCGCCGGTCACAACCTCCGAATGCTCACCCTGCAGATTCTGCACATCCGGAGCCACTGGCAGGTAGACCCGGAAAATCGCCCCTTCCCCAGGAGCGCTTTCCACACGGATTTCTCCACCACAGCCCTTCACAATACCATGAACCGTGGCAAGGCCTAAACCTGTGCCCTTACCCTGTTCCTTGGTGGTGAAGTAGGGATCAAACATCCGCTCCATGGTGGCCGCATCCATCCCCATGCCCGAATCACCGACGGAAAGTACCTGCCAGACTCCGGGTCTGACACCCGGATGCACATCGCCGGGTCTGTCCTCTTTCAGGTGTACGGTATGAAGCCCCACCGTCATGATGCCGCCCTCCTCCATGGCATGGAAGGCATTGGTGCAAAGATTCATGATCACCTGATGAATCTGCGTGGGGTCTGCCAGAACACGGATCCCTCCACTTTCAATGTCATGGCGGATCTCAATGGTGGAGGGAATGGATGCCCGCAAAAGCTTCAGCGCTTCCTTCACCACCGCATGCACGGAAACAGCCCTGTGCTCTGCATCGCTTCTGCGGCTGAAGGTGAGAATCTGCCAGACGAGCTCCCTTGCCCTGTGGGCTGCGGAGAGAATGCTTTTCAGATACTTGTGCTCAATGCGATCCGAAGAGATGTTTTCGAGGGTCAGCTCCGTAAACCCAATGATTGGGAAAAGAATATTATTGAAATCATGGGCAATACCACCCGCCAAGGTGCCAATGGCTTCCATTTTCTGAGCCTGACGGAGCTGTTTTTCCAGGTTACGTTCCAGGCTGACATCCCGCTTCACAGCCACAAAATTGATGATGACTCCGGCCTTGTCCAGGATGGGAGAGATGCTCACTTCCTCATCATAGCAGGAGCCGTCCCGCTTGCGATTGGTGATATAGCCCTGCCAGACCCGACCGGAAAGCAGGGTCTGCCACATTTCCTGGTAAAAGCTTTTCCCATGATAGCCACTCTTTAAGATGGCGGGCGTCCGCCCCATGACCTCATCCCTGTGCCAGCCCGTGATGCGCTCAAAGGCGGGATTCACATAGAGAATGTTCGCCTGACGATCTGTGACCACGATACTTTCCGCCACCTGCTCAATGGCTGCGGAAAGCCGGATACGATCCACCTCTGCCCGGATCCGGGCTGTCACATCCGCAGCCACCCCCGAAGCACCCACCACAGCCCCCGCACTGTTCCATAAGGGAGATCCGCTCACATCAAAATAGCGTTCTCCGATCTGCACGGTGATGGACAGGGTTTCTCCGGCCAGCACCCGCTCGATGCTCTGGAGCATAAACGGCAGGTTCGCATAGCGTTCTCGTGCGCTGACGCCAAGTAATCCGCCTTCGGGCATCACCACAGACTGGGTTCCCTTCCCTTCAAAAAGGGTGATACGCCCCTCCGCATCCAGAGCCCAGAGAATCACGGGGAGGTTGGCCATCACACTCTGGAGACGACTGCGCGCCTCAAAGAGATTGTGCTCTCCTTTCACCTGTTCAGACACATCATCTAAGGCGGACACGATCATGTCGAGTTCCCCATCATCCCGCCACAGTGTGGTGGCATTGATGGAGAGGTAGATGCGGCGGCCCCGTCCATCCATCACCGCATGCCGGACATTGTACAGGGGCGCACGCCGATTTCTCGCCATGAAGAAGACCATTTTTTCCCTGGGTATGGGAACAAGATCATGGTCCGTTGTTTCCCATCGTTCATCATAAAAGCTGCGCTCCAGGATGGAGGGAATGTCCATACCCAGAATTTCCGCAATTTTCTGGTTGGCGAAGATGATACGGCCCCTGGGATCCACAGCGATAATCCCCGCAGGGCTGGTTTCCACCACCTTGGATAAGAAGGAACGCTCCTTGCGCAGTTGAAACTCCGCTTCCCGGATATGGTCGATTCCCCGTATGACGCACAACAGGTGAGGCTCTCCATGGAGGAAGGTTCTGGAAGCAGAAATCAGCCCATGAACTATCCTTCCCCCCTTCACCCGGAAACGGGTTTCAAAATTCTCGACCTTTCCTTCGGAACGAAGCCCCTCAAGAAAGGCATCCCTGTCCGCAAGATCCTTCCAGAATCCCAGATCCACCGTTGTGCGCCCCCGCACTTCGTCCGCTAGAAAACCGCTCATGCGGATGAAACCGTCATTGACATCCACAAGGGTGTGATCCGAAAGCCGGGTGACAAGCACCGCATCGGGAATGGTTTTGAAAGCCACCCGGAAACGGTTTTCACTTTCCCGGAGCGCCTTGGTGGCCAGGGCCTTGCGAATGGCAAGGGCAAAGAGATCGCCAAGCTTTTCCATCACCCGGAGATCCGCATCCGTATAGGGCTCCCGGCCGTCGCCTATGGTAATCTGCCCTACGAGTGTGCCGCCTGCCATGGCAGGCACAGACAAGAGATGGCTTACAGCCATCTGCCCATCCCGGGTGGGAATGGACAGGGCCCGGCCATTTTCCGAACTGGCGTACAGGGGATGCCCATGCTGCAATACCTCCCCCCAGACTCCGGAGAAGTTTTCCAGAACCAGAAGATCCGGCTTGATGATGTTCCGGGTATCCAGCTGTCCGGATCCTACGGGGCAGAAAAGATGCCCTGTGGAAGGATCCCGATATCCCGCATATCCCACACGACTTCCTGTCAGCTCCTGGGCCGCCTCCAGCACATACACCGTGGCTTCTTCCATGTTGCCCGCAAGAATGAGGGAACGGGAATACCTGGCAAAAATTTCATCAATGCGGGACTTTCTTGACAAGGCTATTTCCGCATGCCTGCGGGCTTTGAGTTCCCCACGCATCCATACGGACTGCCAGACAAAATAAAGGGTGAGAATCACAAAAAGAAAAAGGGTTACCGCCACAAAGGGTAAAATGAAGGGAAGCCCCTCGCCTTTGCGCTGGGCCATGAAAAGCGCCAGGGTCCTGGAATGGGAAAGGGGAAGAAGAATCTGAAAAATCGAAGAGGAGTCCGAAAAAGCCCCAAGCCTTTCCACCCGTATCCCGGAATCCCTGGCCAGGGTATCAGGCAGAAAGGGCAAATGGGATGCGGTGTCCAGCAGAACTTCCGCACCTTCTCCATAAAGGCGGATTCCCAGAATGCGGGGATCATTCTTGACAAAGGAGTGAAGCAGGGCGGTGCCCTGGTCTTCCTCCGGATTTCCCATATCAAGAACTTCACCCACAATCCGGGCCATGCGTACAGCGTTGTCTCGGAAATCTCCTTCCATCTGACGGTCTATCCGCACAACGGAAATGAGAGATATGCCTACCAGCAGTAAAAAGGCCAACGCAGGCACCGCCCAGCGTCTTGCGTACTTTTGAAACCCTGTCATCAAATTCTATCATCCTTCAAAAGGTCAATCTAAGGGCGCAACCTTTGGAAAGGACCACATGGCATCCAGAAAGTCAACAAATTCAAAAAGAAAATACCCAGCCCCTCGCCTTCCAGCGCCATATGGAAAGAAAAGATGCCCGGCATGATTCTCCATGAAGAAGGAAGATTCATCAGGGTCTGCACATCCATACGGGACTCTTAAGACCCATCAGAATTCGCTGTAATGAAAAATTTCAAAATCCGAATCCAGAAGTTCGGCAGAAGTATAGTCTTCGGCCATGCGGACCAGGGTATCGGCCATGGCATTCACATGGGCAACCTCATTGCCCACCAGGGAAAAACCGATTTCTGCGCGCTGATACACATCCTGGCAGGCAACCTCTGCCACTGACGCATTGAAATGATTTTTCAGCCTGGCCACCAGGGACCGAACCACGCTTCGTTTTTCCTTCAGGGACCGGCATCCGTGAATGCGAAACACCAGAACGCCCACAGCGCATACCATGCCCTTGCCTTTGGCGGGTCTCAAGCTTGCCATGGTCTCCCTCCTTCATGACTTTTTTTGCCCAGCATGCCTGAATCACAGAATTTGTCAAACAAGACCCAGAAAAAGCTGGGGAACCAAATAAAAAAAGACCAGCCGAAGCTGATCTTAATTCATGTTTTGGAGGCGGCACCCGGATTTGAACCGGGGAATAAAGGCTTTGCAGGCCTCTGCCTTACCACTTGGCTATGCCGCCATAATATGTGGAGCGGGAAACGGGATTTGAACCCGCGACTTCAACCTTGGCAAGGTTGCACTCTACCACTGAGTTATTCCCGCCCAGTGAAGACGAGGGACTATTTAGAAAATCCCGCCCTGGATGTCAATTGAAAAAATGCCTGTCTTCAGAAAAAGTACCTTTTAAGGTCACAGAATCAGTTTTCGGGCCCGCAGCACATAGTCCACCCCTGACCATACGGTGAGCAGCACCGCCACCCAGAGAACCCAGGTCCCCAGCATATGAAAATCAAGCCCGAGATAGGGATAGTGCAGGAGCAGAGGAATAAGCGCTCCGATCTGAAACCCCGTCTTCCATTTGGCAAGTGTTGTGGCGGCCACATCCGCGCCGCCGGAGGCCATGATGCTCCGCAGACCCGTGATGGCCAGCTCTCTGCCCAGGATGACACAGACAATCCAGGCTTCCACCCTCCCGAGCCCCACAAGCATGATAAAGGCGCTGGAGATCAGAAGCTTGTCCGCCAGGGGATCCATGATCTTGCCAAACTGGGAAACCAAGCCCATACGGCGGGCCATGAATCCATCCAGAAAATCCGTGATGGCCGCAAGGGAAAAAACCAGGGCCGCAAGAAAGGCCGTGAAACGACCGGGTGTGAGCAGGAGCACCACAAGCAGGGGTACGGCGGCCACCCTGTACAGGGTCAGGGAGTTGGGGTGGAGCAGACGCTCAAACCAGGGTTTAGCTTCCAATGTCATGGGAAAAACCTTTGTCTGTGAATCGTTAGGCCAAAGCGGCTTCCGGGAAAACTTCCGCAGGGACTGCGCACTTGACATCCGCCCTCCTTGGTTACACAATCGTATCTCGCTTTGCAACCGCTCTGATGCCGTTTTTTATCCGGGCGCTTCTTCCGAACCCCGGATCGTGACACAAAAAAGAGGCCTCCTTATTAAAAAGGACTCCATCCAAACCACCATCCCATGGCCCTGGCTTTCCGCACCGCGATCCGGGGCCATGAAAATACAAGGCAGGACACGGGGGCTTTTCTTGCCCCAGCCCAGCCCCTGAAAAACCTGAATTTTTTACAAAAACCAGGAGCCCTTATGAAACCGGAAGATCTCATCCCCATTGAAACCCGCTTAGCTTACCAGGAAAAACTCCTTCATGAACTCAATGCCGTTGTCTTTGAACAGCAAAAGGAGATTGATCGTCTGCAGGAGCTCTGCAGGTTTCTGGGAGATCGCATCCAGGCCCTCGGTGAACCAACCGGGCAGGCCCCTTATAATGAAAAACCGCCCCATTACTGAAAAAACATCTTCCTGCGCAGGATCACCCAGCACCACCGACACTTTGTTACAAATCCTTACATATTTTTTCTGGCCTTTCCGGATACGGGGCAGGTACAAGCACAGGTGCAGAATCTGGTGTCATACGGAAGACAGGCCCTTTTGCCTTCCCCGGACACCCCAACTTCCATCCAGATGAAAGCCGCTCATGTTTTCCACCTTCAAACATTTCTTCTATGTTCTTTTCTGCATTGCCTTCCTCTTTTCCATGGAAGTCCTGGCGGAGGATTCTCCCCAGTCCCCCCGCTTCACCCTTGAGGATCTCTACCGCCTGGCCATCGCGGACGCGGACCGCATCCGCATGGCAAAGGAGTCCGTCCACATGGCAAAGGCCCTTCAGGATCAGGCCAGGGCCGTACTGCGGCCTGAGATCAAGGCCTTTGCCTCCCATCAGCTGTATCCTGATCCCGCACACACGGATCCCGACCGCCTGAACAGCGCTGGCGTTCGCATGGGCCAGTCCATGACCCTCAACGGCAAGGAATGGGTGGCCCTCCAGATGAGCCGCAGGGCCCTTGAAAAATCAGGAAAAGACCTTGAAGCCGTAACCGTAGACTATCTATTTGAAGTTGGCAGCCGTTTTTATCAGATCATCCGCGCAGAAGAAGAAATTGAAATTGAGGAAGCTGAAGTCCGGCGCCTTTCCAGGCATCTGGACCAGGTACTGGCCCGTGTCCGTCTGAATGACGCCACAAGACCCGATCTTCTTCGGACCCAGGCCGAGCTTTCCGGAGCAAAAAGTCGCCGCAGTGTGGCTGCAGAAGCCCTTGAGGATGAACGAGCCATGCTCTCTGCCCTCATCCACCTGCCTTTGGATTTCCGCCTTGCAACCCCTGAGAGATCCGGAGCCGCACACCCGGAAACCAGCCTTGAAAGCCTTGTGGAAGAAGCCCTCAACGCAAGACCCGAGTTGGCTGCCCTGAAACTTGAGGCCCGCATTGCCGAAGACAAGGTGGCCTTACAAAAGGGCGAACGCTGGCCCGTCATTTCCTGGTCAGCCCAGTATCAGGATGCACGGCCTTCGCCTTCGGAAAGCAAGGATACCCAGTCCCTTTCCCTGGGGCTGGAACTTTCCGTTCCCCTGTATACGGGCGGGCTCACCCCTGCGCGCATACGGGAGGCCAAGGCTGAAAAGCGTCAGGCCCACCTCCGCTATGCCCAGAGTGTCCGGGACATCCGCCTTGAGGTGCAAAGGGCTTACCATGGACTGCAAAAGGCCCTGAGCGGTCTCAACGCCCTGGAAGACCAGGTTCGCTTTGCCACGGAAAACTACCTTGCCGTCAGTCGTCAGTTTGAGGTAGGGCTCGCCAACATCGTGGACCTCATGGATGCCAACAGCCTCATGCTCACAGCCCAGAGCAGCCTTGCCACCACCCGCCTGGACAGCCACCTTGCGCGGCTCTCCCTGGATTACGCAACGGGCAGGCTGAAAGAACGGATTTCCGACCTCATCCCGGCCCGTGATCCCTGATATGTAAGGTGTGGCCTCACCAGAAACCACAAAGGTCCATGCTGAAAAACGGCCGGAGCACCAACCTCATATGCCATACGAATGGAAGCGCCCATGACACCCAATTCCGAAAAAACATCCTTTCGGACCTTTTGGTTCGGAAAACTTCCCTATCTTGTTCTCCTCCTTCTCATCCTTCTCGTTGGGGTCACGGTCTTAGCCGTTTCCCGCAAGGCCGAGGATCTGGAAAAGGAACGCTCCACAGCTCTGGCTTCCGAAGATCCCGGAGTCAACGTGGTGGTTCTGAACCTAAGCCCTTCCAAAATCCGGGACCGCATCAACCTGCCTGGCATGACCGCCCCCTGGGTCCGTCTGCGGGTCAGCGCCGAGGTGGCGGGGAAGGTCTCGCAAAAACTCGCCGAGGAAGGGCAGAACATCCGCAAGGGCGAAGCCCTCTACCTCCTGGACGACAGGGATTACCAGAACAGCTTCAATGCCGCCAAGGCCACCTTTGAAACCGAAAAAGCCACCCACGCCCGTTTGGTGGAGCTTTACGGAGAACAGCTCGCCACCCGATCCCTTCTGGATTCCGCAGTGGCGGCTCTGGAAAGCGCCCGTTCCGTCATGGAGACAGCCCGGCTTCAACTGGATCGCTGCCGGGTGCGGGCGGGCATGGACGGCATCATCAACCGCATGCTGGTGGAACCCGGACAGTTTGTGGCGGTGGGGGACCCAGTAGCAGAAATCCTTCAGCTGAACCCCATCAAGGTAACCGTGGGCATTCCCGAATCCGACATTCATGCGGTTCGCCAGGTGGACACCTTTGAAGTGCGCCTGGACGCCCTGGGCGGCAAAATCTTCACCGGAAAAAAACACCATTTTTCAAGATCCGCCGAAAGTACGGCAAGGCTTTATGACCTTGAAATCCTCATCGACAACCCGGAAGGAGAAATTCTTTCGGACATGTTCGCCCGCGTGGATATTGTAAAACGATTCAGCCCCTTTGCCCTTACCCTGCCCCTTTATGCCGTTATTTCCGCAGGAGGCAGCCATTCGGTTTTTGTGGAAAAGGACGGACACGTGGAAAAACGCGAAGTCCGCCTGGGTATCCAGGAAGGCTGGGTGGTGGAAATCACCTCCGGCCTTGAAGCCGGAGAACGTGTGGTGGTGGTGGGTCAGCGAGATCTGGCCCATGGGCAGAAAATCACCCTTATCAAAGAAATCCACGACATCAAGGAATTATGATCCATGCTCGTCCCATCCCTGGCTGTCAGACAGCGTACAAGCGTCATGGTTCTGGCCGTTCTTCTCCTGATCTTCGGTACCTACACCTATAACACCCTGCCCAGGGAGAGTGCTCCGGACATCTCCATTCCCTATGTCTTTGTTTCCACCGCATATAAAGGTGTGGCCGCAGCAGACATAGAAACCAGCATCACCATTCCCATTGAAAAAAAACTCAAAGGGATGCGGGGCATCAAGAAGGTGAAATCCATCAGCTCCGAAGGCCTTTCCCAGATCAACATCGAGTTCCTCCCGGATACGGACATCCGGGACGCCCTTCAGGACGTCCGGAACAAGGTGGACGAGGCCAAGGGCGAACTGCCCACGGATCTTGAGGATGACCCTTCGGTTTTTGAGGTGAATTTTTCCGAATTTCCCATCGTGGTCTTTTCCCTCTCCGGCTCCTCGGGCATTGCCCGTTTAAAGGACATGGCCGATGACCTCAAGGATGCCATTGAAACCATCCCCGGCATTCTGGAGGTGGACATCACCGGCGGCCTTGAGCGGGAAATCATCATAGAAATGGACCCGGACAAGCTGGCCTATTACCGCATTCCCATCACAGCCTTTCAGGAAGCGGTGAGCCGCGAGAACCTCAACACCTCAGGGGGAGCCATCACCCTGGGCCACGGTAAGTACCAGCTTCAGGTGCCCGGAGAATTTTCAACGCCCGAAGAGATTGACCTGCTTGTCATTGCCACGGTGGAAGGTCAGCCCATCTACCTCAAGGATGTGGCAAGGGTGATTGACGGCTTTAAAGAGGAAACCGGGCGCTCCCGCATTGATGGCAGGCCTTCGGTGAACATCGCCGTCAAAAAGCGTTCCGGAGAAAACATCATCAGTATCAGCGAGGCCATTGATGCGGTGATTGAGAAAGAAAAGACCCGATGGCCCAAGGGTACGGAAATCACCAAAACCATGGATGCGGCCAAGGACATCCGCATGATGGTGGCGGACCTTGAAAACAATATCCTCTCCGGTCTTGTGCTGGTGGTGGCGGTTCTCTTCTTTGCCCTTGGGGGACGCAACGCCCTTCTTGTGGCCATGGCCATCCCCTTTTCCATGCTCATCTCCTTTACCATCCTCTATGCCCTCGGCATCACCCTCAACATGGTGGTACTCTTCAGCCTGACACTGGCCCTCGGCATGCTGGTGGACAATGCCATTGTCATCATTGAGAATATTTACAGATATATGGAGCAGGGTGTTCCCCGCTTCCATGCCGCCATCCGGGCCAGCGGCGAGGTGGCCTGGCCCATCATCGGCTCCACCCTCACCACCCTCGCAGCCTTCCTGCCCATGCTCTTCTGGCCCGGTGTCATGGGCGAATTCATGAAATTTCTTCCCCAGACCCTGATCATTACCCTTTCCGCCAGTCTCTTTGTGGCCCTTGTGATCAACCCCGCCCTGGCTTCCCTTTTTATGCGGGTCAAGGGACGTCCTGATCTTTCGGAAAACGGCCGAAATCTGGATGCCTCTTCAGGTGGGGAAGAGCCTGTGGTCATCCAGGGAGCCCTGCTCCGGACCTACCGCAGCCTCATGGAAGTCGCCCTTGAAAAACGCATCACCGTGATCCTCAGCTCCTTCATGGTTCTTCTTTTCTGCTTTTTCTTCTGGGTCTACCGGGTAGGACTGGAAAGGCCTGTGGAATTTTTTCCCGCTGTGGACCCCAGGATGGTTTATGTGAACTTCCGCATGCCCGAAGGCGCGGATCTCGATTACATTGATCATGTGGTCAAAAGGGCAGAAATGGCCATTACCCGGGAAATTTACAGCGGCGAAAAGGGCCTTGATCCCATAACACCGGAAAGTTATGCCCAGGCCATGTCCCCCCTGCCCCACCAAACCCTCTCGGGCAGACTTTTTTCCGGCCCCAGTGATTTTGACAACATCGAGCATATCTATGCGGAATCCGTCAGCGGCCCTTCCATCTCCGGATTTGGCGGAAACACGCCCACCCATATCGGCATTCAGTTCCTGGATCTCGAAGAACGCATCACCTCTTCACCCCAGACCCTGGAGCGTATCCGCAAACGCCTGAAAAACATTCCCGGCGCCCACATCACCGTGCAGGAACAGGATGAGGGACCTCCCACAGGGCCTCCCATCAATATCGAAATATCAGGGGATGACTTCCGGGTTCTCGGGGCCATCGCCCGGCAAGTGCGGGAACTTATGGCCAAGGTCCCCCATGTTCAGGATGTGGAGGACGACTACATTGAGGCCATTCCGTCCATACAGGTGAAAATTGACCGCCAGAAGGCGGCCCTCTTCGGCCTTTCCAGCAGCGCCATCGGCTTTGCCTTAAAAACCGCCTACAACGGCCTTGAAGTTTCCAGCTTCCGGGAGGGCGACAAGGATTACGACATCACCGTCCGCCTGCCCGAGGCAGACCGACGCGGCAGCGAGGTGCTGCGCAAGCTCATGATCTCAAGCCCTTCGGGCCAGCTCATTCCCCTCAGCACCCTTGCGGAAATTTCCTTTGCCGGCACCATGGGCAACATTGTCCGCATCAACCATGAACGGGTGGTGACTGTTAAGGCGGAGGTGGATGAAACAAGAACCCCCGGCGCAACGGCAAGGCTTTATGCGGAAAAGCTCATGGAAGAAGTTCCCATGCCCCATGGTTACACCTACCGTTTCACCGGGGAGGAAGAGGAGCAGAAGGAATCCGAGGAGTTTCTCAGTAAGGCCTTTCTCACGGCCCTCCTGCTGATTTTCCTCATCCTGGTGAGCCTTTTCAATTCCGTATCCCAGCCCATCATCATCATGACCTCCGTCATCCTCTCCCTGGGTGGGGTCTTTCTGGGACTTACGGCCCTGAGCCTTCCCTTTGGCGTCATCATGAGCGGGGTGGGGGTGATCTCCCTGGCCGGGGTGGTGGTGAACAATGCCATTGTTCTCATTGATTACATCAACAAGCTCAAGGAAAAGGGCTATGCGGTCAAGGATGCGGTCATTGCCGGAGGCGCTACCCGCTTAAGGCCCGTGCTGCTCACCGCCATCACCACCATTCTGGGCCTCATCCCCATGGTGACGGGCATCTCCTACGACTTCAGAAACTTAAGCCTTTCCCTGGTCAGTGAATCCTCCCAGTGGTGGCGGTCCATGGCCATTGTGGTGATCTTCGGCCTTCTTCTTTCCACCTTCCTCACCCTGGTGGTGGTGCCTGTATTGTACTCACTCATCCACAGTGTGCAGGAACGCTTCAGAAAAATGACAGGCCAAGCCCCCAAAAACCCCAAACAACCCGCTTAAAAAAAATCACCGCCTTGCATGCAGGGTGAGAACAGAATGAAAAGAAGAAGGCCTCTATCCAGCAGGCTGGAGGCCTTCTTCTTTTCGCGCCTTTCAGAGATCCGTTGGGGATCATGTCAAGGCCCTTGCCATCCTTTCTGCTTTCATATATAAGATCCCGGTTTTAGCGGACGAGTGGCAGCCCGCTATAAAAATTCTCCCTCCCTTTTACAAAAGAGGTGCCCCATGCTTTCCATCACCCGTTCCTTCCGCTTTGAAGCGGCCCATCGCCTGTGCCTGCCCCACCTGACAACGGAAGAAAACCAGACCATCTTTGGCCCCTGCGCCCGCATCCATGGTCACAGCTACAGACTGGAGGTCACCCTTGCCGGTGTGCCGGACATCCATGGCTGGATCATGAATTTTTCCGAACTGAAAGAGATCGTCCACCGTCACGTGCTTTCCGAGTATGACCACGCCTGCCTGAATGAGCTGCCCGACTACAGGGCCCAGCTTCCCACGGCGGAAAACATGGCAAAGACCATCTTTTTCCGATTAAAACCCCACCTGGAAGGCTCCCACTTCCACCTGCTCCGGATCTGTCTCTATGAAACGGAAAATGCCTGGGCCACGTGGGAGGCAAACCATGCTCCGTGTCCATGAGATTTTTCATTCCATCCAGGGCGAGGGGCCCTTTTCCGGAACACCCGCCGTTTTTCTGCGACTTTCCGGCTGCCTGAAGCCCTACTGCGCCTTCTGCGACACTCCCGAAGCCCTGGAGGGCGGAGAGCCCATGGCGGTGGAGGCAATTTTTCACCGCATGGCCACCTGCGGAGCGTCCCTGGCCGTGATTACCGGGGGAGAACCCTTTATGCAATGGCACCAGGGCCTCAGGAATCTGGAATCCAGGCTCCTTGCCGCAGGCATGGAAGTGCAGTATGAAAGCAGCGGCAGGGCGGGAATCCCTGAGGATGTGCGGGGCAAGGTGGTGCTTTCCCCCAAACCCGGACAATGGCCCGCAAGGGAGGTTCTTCATCAGGCCTTTGCCATCAAGCCCCTGCTGGGAGACGACGCGGAAACTGTGCTCAGAGCCCTTGCCGATTCCGGTCTTGCTCCGGAAAGAATCTGGCTCATGGCCTTAGGCGCAAACCGGGATACCCAGATCCGACGTATGCCGGAACTCTGGGATATCTGTGTCCGCCATGGATATCACTTCTGCCCCCGCTTGCATATTCTTGTCCATGACCGCAAAAAGGGCATCTGAATTTAAAAACAACGGGGCCGTATGCGCTTTCCCTCCCATGCGCCTTTTCTTATCCTGTGCTGCGACCCTGGCATACCGCGTACGCATTTTCATAATAAGGAGTTTTTATGTCCGCTTTCGCAGATAGTGTCCTTGTCCTTTCCGGTGGGATGGATTCCACGGTTTTGCTCTATGACCTGATCGCCAGGGGAAAGACACCGGCGGCTTTAAGTTTTGACTACGGCTCCCGTCACAATCATAAGGAACTGCCCATGGCTGCAAGCACCTGTCGCCGCCTGGGGGTTTCCCATCGCATTGTCTCCCTTACCTTTATGCCGGAACTCTTTTCTTCCGCACTTCTGCGCACAGGCCCGCCCATTCCCGACGGCCCCTACACCTCCGAAGGCATGAGCCAGACCGCAGTTCCCTTCCGCAATCCCATTCTTATGAGCATTGCCGTGGGTTATGCCGAATCCATCGGTGCTTCTCAGGTGCTGCTTGCTTCCCACAGCGGAGATCACGCCCTCTATCCGGACTGCCGCAAGGAATTTAACACAGCCTTTGCCGAAACCGTGCGCCTGGGTACGGACGGCAAGGTCAACGTCCTTTTTCCCTATGCAGACCTCAACAAACGGCAGATTGCGGATCTTGGCCGCTCTCTCGATACGGATTTCACCCAGACCTGGACCTGTTACAAGGGCAAGGTGCTGCACTGCGGCCGATGCAGCGCCTGCATCGAACGGGCCTATGCCCTTCGCAGAAAGGAAGGCATGGATCCCACCCTTTACGAAGACGAAAGGGAAACCCATGCCCGATAAAAACCTTTCCCATCTGCCGCTTGGGCGCACCGTGGGGTTCAGCCCGCACTACGATCCATCCCAGCTCTGCGCCGTCCCCCGCAGTCTCGGCCGGGACAACCTGGGCCTGGATGCAAAGGCTCCCCTCCCCTTTTCCGGAAAGGACATCTGGAACTGCTGGGAAGTTTCCTGGCTGGATCCAAAGGGAAAACCACAGATCGGGGTACTGGAACTTCATGTTCCCGCGGACAGCCCCTTTATTGTGGAATCCAAATCCCTGAAGCTCTACCTCAACAGCTTCAACATGACGCAGCTTGACTCCGAAGCCCTCTTCAGGGAAACGGTCAAGCGCGATATATCCGGAGTGGTGGGTGCAGACATCCATCTTTTCCTCTGGATGCCCGAAGACTTTCCCAGGCTGATGCCTGAAACCCCAGGCGGTCTGTGCATCGACACCCTGGACCTGGATGTCCGGGCAGAAGCCATGCCGCGCATCATTTCCGGGGAAAAGCGGGTTTCTGAGACCTTTTTCTCACGACTTCTGCGCACCAACTGCCCGGTCACAGGACAACCGGACTGGGCCACCCTCTCCGTCACCTATACGGGAAAGGCCATCTCTCCTCAGAGCCTGCTGGGCTACATTATCAGCCTCAGGGAACATACGGGCTTTCATGAATCCTGCGTGGAAACCCTGTTCTGCACCATCCTGAAGGCCTGTCAGCCGGAAGATCTCAGGGTATACGCCCGTTTCACCCGCAGGGGCGGCATTGACATCAATCCCTTCCGGAGTATCAGGGCCTGTGAGCCCAGCCATGCAAGGGATTTCCGACAATAAAGGGCTGTTCCCCACAGTCCGGGTGGACTGTGGGGCTAGGAGTCCACACCTACCAACTCCTGCCGCCTCCCCCACCGGAACCGCCTCCGGAGAAACCACCGGAAGAAGAGCTGCCGCTGCTTCCGGAACTGCCGCCGGAAGAAGAGGATGAAGCAGGTGCTGCGTTCATGCTGCGGGTGAGGGATGCCATGTCGTTATTCAGGCGTCTTTCAAAAGCCCGCGTATCGAAGCGATCCTGACGGTCTCCGCCGTACCAGGAAGGCGGGGCAAGGGCCATACCCTCGAAATGGGAGGACCACCGGGTGCTGAGACCCAGCACAATGGCATAGGGCAGAATATGGAAGAAGTACTGGGGATCGGATTCAAACATCCTTTCAAGCTTGTCCTTTTCAGCCTTTTCAATGAACTCCCTGAATCCCAGCACCCTTCCCAGAATTTTGTCGCCATAGGCCGTTCTTTTCGACATGAGTGCGATGAAGAAACTGCTGCCAACCGTTGCCCCGAGGGCCGCAAGGTATTGGATAATCGGGATGTCGGTGAAATACACCGTGGCAAAACCAATGCCGACCGCCGAGACAATAACAAAATACAGGGTGGCGATGAGGACGACTTTTTTCTTCACGCCCCCTTTTATGCTTAAGAATTTTGCCAGTGCGACCATGGGCCCCATAACAAAAACCACGGCAAAAAACGCCAGCATGAACCGCATGATGGCGACACCCCAGTCCGTGCTTTCAGGTTCAAAGGCTTTGGCAAGCTCCGTTGTGATAAGAAAGAGGGGGATAAAGGCAAAAATTCCCACAACAAAGCCTGATGAAAAATGGAGCCCCCCCAGTTTCACGGTCTGGCTCTCGGTATCATAGAGTGCTTTTTCCGGATCACTGGCAAAGGAATACATCACATCATGCTGAGTTTCTGCGATGGTGCCGTAAAATTTCAGGTTCAGATCTTCCGTTGTCACCCGCCCATCTTTTCCTAGCTTGAACATCTCCCGGAACATTTTCTTTTCATAGGATTTTGCCTCACTATCCAGATCCTTTATTTTCGTGAGAACCAGTCCACCATCCTTTTTGCCCTTTGCTCCGGGAAGTTCCTCAATGGTAAGGCAGCCCTGCTGTGCCCAGTGGATGACCAGGGCTGTGATGTCTTCCGTATCCGCACTGCCATCCACGATATAGCCGATCTCCGCCGGGTTCATTTTGTCGGGCGGCCAGAATTCCACCACGGGTATGATGGGATTGTCCCTGCCCTTCATAAACCATAAAAGAAGGCAGAGAAAAAACATCAGGGCATAGAGGGGATACCCCAGAAGGATCTCCTTCATGGGAGGTCCGTGCCTTTTGGCTCCGACCCAGTAGCCCTCGGGAAGGGGCAGAGCCACCGTAAGCCCTTCATGCATGCCAAGGGGTCTTGTGATACTGCCCCGAATGTTGGTGCCCTCAACGGTCCAGGTGACACCCGTATTATCCGTAGAGCCATAGGGCCCTGAGGTCACATTCACATTTTCGGCATTAAAAGGTTTGGGAAGCCGGATGTCAAAGCTTGCCGAGGCAATTGTAGTTGCCCACTCCACACCGATGAGGTTGTGGTTGAATTCATCCATGTCCTTAAGAGTATCCGCTCCCACATCATAGACATAGCGGATCTCATAGCGCTGTTTACCATGAAGAAAAATATCCGGATCACCGATACGGATATTAATTTTTCTCTTTTCTTTCATGATCTTGTATGGGTGAGACAAAACGGAGATGGAATGGATACGGACCCGCTGCTGATCAAAAAAAAGGGGCAGCTCCCGGATGATCCCCCGTCGCTCCTCCCTGAAATCAAGCTCAATGATTTCGGTGATGTGATAGACATTGTTTTCCATCACTTCCATATCGATGTGGTAATTCTCAATGTCAAAGGCTTCCATGGCGCTGGAAGAAAAGATAAGAGCCGCAAAAAATGCGAACACAAGGCAGGTGATTCTCATTCTCATTTTGCCCCCCCAAAGCTGACCTCAACATTGCTCCGCTCGGAACCATCAATCTGGAAATATTCCTTTTTATTTAATTTCATCATAGAAGCAATGAGCGACTGGGGAAAAAGCTCCCGCTTGGTGTTAAAGGCCTTGACCACGGAATTGTAGTATTTGCGGGCCTGAAGAATGTCCGTTTCAATGCTCTGCAACTGGTTCTGCAGGTTGGTGAATCCCTCGTTCGCTTTAAGATCCGGATAGGCCTCGCTCAGGGCAAGGAGATTTTTCAGCCCCTGGCCAAGGGCATTCTCGTTTTTCTGAAGCTCCCCTATGGAAGCAGAGCCCATGGCCCTGTTCCTGGCCTCAATCACCTGATTGAAGGTTTCCTTTTCATGGGAAGCGTACCCCTTTACCAGGGTGACAAGATTGGGAACAAGATCCCAGCGTTTCTTGAGGTAGACATCCATGGTGGCAAAGGCTTCCTCACACTGGTTTCTGAGCCGGATGAACCCGTTGTAAATAAGCACAAAAAAAAGAAGAAACAGAAAGAACAGGCCAGAAACTGCGATAATCATGGTTGTTGTCATGGATTCGTCCCCATGGGTTGAAAAAAGGTTTTGGGTTGTCAGTTCATGGGCAAGCACAACCAGAGTCACCGCCCGTTTTTCAAGCTCTTTTCCTTATTTTTAACAGACTTGATGAACCTGCCAAAATCCCGGTCTTTTTTTCGTTTTTCCGCATAGGAGAGCTGATAGAATCCGGACTCGGCCTTGACCTTTAAATAGTTGTCAAAATGATCCGGGCGAATCTCTCCCCTGTGCAGAGCACTGAGAACTGCGCAGTCCGGCTCGTCCGTATGGGTACAATCCCGATACCGGCAAAGGGAAGCAAGGTCTGTGATATCGGAAAATCCATTCTCAATGCCAGCTTCCGAAGCCAGAATACCAAACTCCCGCATTCCCGGATTATCGATCACCAGCGCGCCGCCCTCAAGGCGGATCAGCTCACGTCGGACCGTGGTGTGCTTTCCTTCGCCTGTGCCGCTGACAGCCTGGGTTTCCTGCATCTCCCGGCCAATCAGGCCGTTGATCAGCGTACTTTTGCCGACACCGGAAGAGCCCACAAAACAATAGGTTTTTCCGGGCAGAAGCCGCTCACGCAGTGCTGCCACGCCTTCTTTTGTCACGTTGCTTAAGGTTTGAACCGGCGCACGGATGCCCGCAGCATGGATGGCTTCCACCTGATCCGAAACCACTTCCGGGGGTACAAGATCGGTTTTCGTGAGCAGGATGCAGGGTTGTGCCCCGCCGTCCATCACCATCACCAGATACCGCTCCAGCCGTTTCAGATTGAAATCCAGGTGGCAGGACTGGACGATCATCACACAGTCCACGTTGGCTGCGATCATCTGATATTCGATGGCGTTCCCCGCAGCCTTTCTCCTCAGAAAGGTTTTTCGTTCCAGAAGCGTATGCACCACAGAAGTGCCATGGGAAGAGGATTTCTCCACACAGACCCAGTCTCCCACACAGGGCATTTCATGGGAAAAAAGATGGCGGTGGCGATAGCTGCCCGCCAGTTTCGCCCTGAAGATTCCCGTGACATCCACAAGAAGAAGCATATCCCCACGATCCACAGCCACAACACGGGCAAGACGGCTTTCCGCTTCACACGGCATCACGCGGTCCCAAAATGCTTCCCAGCCCAGGGCCTTCAGTCCATCAAGATTCTTACCGCTCATTTCCTGACCTGTTGTCAATTCCTTCTCCCCAAAATTCTGCTCAGGATTTTTCACCGGTAACCCCATGCCCTTCCCGCCCCAGGATCTTTTCAGGTCACTCCCCCTTCAGATCCTAAGTCCAAAGACCAGGACATTCAGACGCCATTTTTATAGATGCACCATGCCGTTTTTTCAGAAAAAAGCAAAGCCCCCAAAGGGGGCTTTTTCAGATTCATGGCATTTTAATCAACCGTTCTATCAGGCGGCACAGGACAATTCCTTTTCTTCCCTTTCTTTTTCGCCTGACCCGGCAAAATCCTTCCCTTCCCTGCCAAAGGCGCGGGTAGCCTTCAGCAGCACAGGGGTCACCAGACCATCGGCAAGGAGGGCTGCGGTAATGCCAAGGGCAGTGAGAAGCCCCAGATTCACGTACACCTTTGCAACGGATGTGAGATAGACGGAGAAATTGGCTATAATCACAAGGGAAGTCATCACAAGGGACAGCCCTATGGTCATGAAGGTACGACGCATGCTTTCCGCGTACGAGCCGCAGCGCTCAAAGGCCAGCCGGGCATGACTGATAAAGTGGATGGTATCATCCACAGAAAGCCCCAGCAGCATGGGCATGATGGTAATGGTCATCATATCCAGAGGAATCCCGCACCAGCCCATGACCCCACCCACTGCCAGGGCGGGCGCGATGTTGGGAATCATGGAGATCAGCCCCATGCGCAGGGAACCGAACACAAGACCCATGAGCAGGGAAACAATGCAGAGGGCCATGCCAAAGCTCATCAGCTGACCTTTGGAAACCAGATTCTGCATCACCGTAAAACGGGCAACGGAACCCGCAAGGCCCACATGGGCTTCCGGAAAAAGACTTTTAGCCCGGTGTTTCACATACTCCAGCTCCTCTCTGGCTCCTCTGGAGTTGTAATCGCCCATTTCCACCATCACCCGCAGCCGCCTGTCCTCGTAATCCGTCCATCTGCGGGCTTCCTCGCCGCCGCCATTTTCATAAAGAAGCAGAAGCTGGGCTGTCATTTCACGGGTTTCCGGCAGGGCATAAAAAGCCGGATCTCCATCATGCACCACCTGATTCAGATCCTTGATGATGGGAAGAATGGAGGTGGTTTTCTTGGTCAGGGGAAGGGACTCCATCTCCTGAATGAGGGTTTCCAGCCTTCGCAGCACATGGGGTTCCCTGATCATGCCTTCCGTATCAAAGGTGAGCAGCAGATCCCAGGAATAAAGGGAGCCCACCTGGGAATGGCCCACCTGATCAATGCGGGCCACATAGGGAATTTTCAGGCCAAAGGTCTTGCGGATGTCAAAACTCACCTCAAGGCGAAAAATCCCCGCCGAAAGAATGAGGGTGAGGATGGCAAAAGCGAACAGAATCTTTTTAGGATGACCCATCACGGAAAAGCTGGCAGCGGCCAGCATGTTTTCCACCCGGCCTGCGGCCTCTTCCCTCTTTTTACCGGAGACCTGCTTTACCCCGGGGCCGAAGGAAAGAAGCACGGGCAGCAGCGTTCCCACCATCAGCCAGACCATGGCCACAAGGCCTGCGGCGGTCATGCCCGTCCAGCGGATGGGCTTCACATCCACCAGTAAAAATGCCATGAGCGCACCAATGGTGGTGAGGGCCGTAAAGGCCATGGGCCATCCCGTTTCCGCAACAGCATGACGCACGGCCCCTTTGCGGTCTCCCGTGCGGTATAGTTCCCGGTAAAAAAAGCGGAAAAGATGGATGGCATAACCAATGGATACAGCCACCCCCATATACACCGGCACCAGCACCATGGAAGGGTCCATGGTCACCCCCATCCAGCCCTCAACGCCAAAAACCACAAGAATGGCAAGCACCGCTGTCACAATGGGATAAAAAACCCCGGCAAGGGTGCGCAGGGCAATGCCA